>CAYHAT010000025.1:0-17633 GCA_964354675.1 uncultured Actinomycetota bacterium
CAAAGTGTTGCCCGGTTATCATCTCTCGCTACCCACACTTCTCGGAGAAGAACCATATATGCGGATCCGTCCTGGCGTGGATCGTCACCATGCCGCAACCCAAACCCGCCGGTTTTGCTAATATATAAACGTCTGCGAATACGGGTACCCTGCGGATCGCGATCCGGCCAGCGGAGAACACTCTCCACACAGAGGAGGTTTTGGATGGGACAGCTCAAGTCCGCAAGGCAGTTCGTAGAGGAGGCTTGCACCCGCTGCGGCCTGTGTTTCAGTGATTGCCCGGTGATGGACCTGCCGGTGAAGACGGCCCGCCAGGAGATCAAGCGCCTCATCGCCGGCGAGCCCACCCGGCACGTCCTGCGCAAATGCGCCAGCTGCTTCGCCTGCGACCATGTCTGTCCCAACGAATGCAATCCCTGCGAGTTGGTTCTCGAGCGCTGGCATGAGCAGTACCAGCGAGACGGCTTGCCCCTGCGGGCGCGGTACTTTATCCCCAACGAGGAACTCAACTTCCGCACCTACGTCATCTCCAAGATGCCCGCGGAGGAACGCGAGCTCATCGCTTCCTGGACAGACCTCTCACCCGCCACTGAGGTCCTGTACCCTGGATGCAACATCATCACCTCCCCCTTCCTCACCCGCACCCGGGCGCTGGAAGGGTTGGACATCAGGGGGTCCCTCGCCTACTGCTGCGGGGAGATGTATTACCGCATGGGCCTCTTCGAAGAGGTGGAGAAAGTGGCCCGGCGCCTGTCCAAGTACTTCAAGACCCTGGGTGTGAAGCGGGTGAATATCCTCTGCACCGCGGGATGCAACATGTTCTTAAACGTCCTCCCCGCCTATGGCGCGGATTTCGGCTTCGAGGTGCGTCCTTACCTGCCGGTGATCCTCGAGAAGCTGGAGAGCGGGGAGCTGGAGATAAAGAAGAAACTCAACGGCACCGCCACCATCCAGGAGTCATGCCACGGCAAGACGCTTGGGGACGCATACATGGACGTGCCACGCAAGATACTGGAGCTCATCGGGTTGGAGGTGGTGGAGGAGAAGACGCGGCGCGACTGCGCCCTTTGTTGCGGCATTGCGGGTGGGTTCCCGCCCAGTTCGGGCTACTTCATGATGGACGTGACCATGTCCACCATGAAAAACCTCTGGCAGGCCCGCTCCACGGGGGCCGATTACCTGGTCACCTACTGCGCGGGCTGCCTGCAGATGCTCTCCACCGGGAAGCTGCTCTTCCCCCTGGGCATGCCTATTTACCATATCCTGGAGATGATATCCATGGCCCTGGGCGAAGAGGTAAAACACCCCATGACCTGGCGGTCGGCGGCCTTGCTGGCCGGCACCCTGCTCAAGCAGGGGCCCCTGACCTTCTCACGACAGAGGTACCGCGTGCCGGACATCCCCGAGGAACCCTAGGCACAGGGGTCGGCCCTGGACTTGTGCCTGAGGCACAGGAAAGGTAATGGCTGGTGCCCAGGCATATGGAATAATCGGTGACGGATGGATTGCGACATGCTCAGATGCAGAGAGACACGAGTCAGTAAAGGAGGGCTCATTGGTCGAACAAACTTGTAGGTACGACTTCTTCCACAGCGAGGAGTGCGACCTCTGCGGGGACTGCCTGGCCCGCTGTCAGTACATGGACCTCACGCAGTCAGAGGCGGTCGAGGAGATGAAGCGCCTCATCGCGGGCGAACCCACCCGCACCGTGCACCGCAAGTGTATAAGCTGTTACGCATGCAACGCTTTCTGCCCCCGCGGCTGTCACCCCTACGAGCTCATCATCGGGACCTGGCACCAGCGTTACAGGGATAAGGGGTTGCCGGTGCGGGCCTCCTACCTCATGCCAGCTTCCTCTCCCAACTTTCGCACCGATATCGTAAAGAACATGTCCGCCGGCGAGAGGGAGCTGTTGCGGCGGTGGAGAGAGACCCCGCCTCAGGGCGAGGTGATCCTCTATCCCGGGTGCAGCGTGCTCACCCTCCCCCATCTCCTTGACGCCGCATTCATGCGAGGCGTCCCGGTGCACGGCGACTTCGGCCTCTGCTGCGGTGAGATGTATTTCCGCATGGGACTCTTCGACGTGGTAGAAAAAGTAGCGGAGAAGCTCACCGCTTACTACCGGGACAGCGACATCGGCACCATGCTCTTCGTCTGCCCCGCGGGCATTAACATGTTCCGCAACGTGCTGCCCCGTGAATTCGGGGCGGAGTTCGGCTTCGAGATTAAGTACATCGGGAACTACCTGTTGGAGAAGGTGGAGGCGGGAGAGATCGAGATCAAACGCAAGCTGGACCGCTCGGTGGCGGTGCACGACTCCTGTCACGGCCGCATCCTGGGAGGCGAGATCATGGAAACGGCGCGCAAGCTCTATTCCCTCATGGGCCTGGAAATGAGGGAAATGGAGCACAACCGCGAGGAGGGCTACTGCTGCGGCTTCGCGGCGGGCTGCAACAGGTTCAACCCCACCGATATGTTCAAGGCCAGCGCTAAGGAGTTGTGGGAGTCTCAGAAGACGGGCGCGAAGGAGATGGCCATCTACTGCACCGCCTGCCAGACCACCTTCACCATGTACCGCTGGCTCTTTCCCACCCTGCAGCCGGTGCGCCACCTGCTGGAGTACTTCAAGGAGGCTACGGAGGGGACTGCTTACTATCCAGCGCAGAGGCGCTCCCTGCACATGCTTGCGAATATCGCGGTCAAGGCCTTCCCGCAGATCCTCTCCCGCAAGACCTACCGCATCGAGGTCTGACCCCTTGCATCATTACGAAGATCTGACGTCTCTGTCTTAACCGGGAGCGCATGTAACGAAGCGGCCTTCACGTTATCTTTTTCGCATGGTTGATGAAACAGACTACGTCAATTAATACATGAATAACGTCTGTTAAGGCTGTTGTTCTGACTATCCATTTCTTATGACGTACCAAGTGCACGAGGTCGCTACGTCCCCTTCGGCTCCTCGCGTTGACGTCAGGGAATGGCCTGAACCGAGGTAAGTTGAACCCTCCCGCGCGCTGGATGATAATTGTGGAGGCATATTGACGAAGCCGCGGGCTAAAGACACGGGTTCAAGTACCACCAGTCCTATCGAGGAGGGAGATGAGGATGGACTTCGCACTCAACGACGAACAGAAAGCCCTGAAGCAGACGGTGCACGAGTTCGCCGAGAACGAGATCAGGCCGGTGTCCCTGGAGCTGGATGAGAGCGGGGAGTTCGACTGGGAGGTCGTGCGCAAGGCGGCCAAGCTCGAACTCACCTTCTCCGGTGTGCCGGAGGAATACGGCGGCCCGGGCCTGGGCATGCTGGAGAACACCATCGTCATCGAGGAACTGGGCTGGGGGTGCGTGGGGGTCGCCGCCTGCATCGCCCTCAACCAGATAGCCATCCTCCCCGTCCTGCTGGCGGGCACCGAGGAGCAGAAGAAGGAGTACCTCCCCCGTATCACCGACCCCGACAACCCGCGCCTCTGCGCCTTCGGCCTCACCGAGCCGGAGGCCGGCTCGGATGCCGCCTCCCTCAAGACCAAGGCGGTGCGCGACGGGGACGATTACGTCATCAACGGCGGGAAGTGCTTCATCACCAACGGCGGCATTTCCGACTTCTACACCATCTTCACCACCATCGACCCGGAGCAGAGGTACCAGGGCATCACCGCCTTCATCGTGGAGGCTGACACCCCCGGCTTCTCCACCGGCAAGATCGAGCACAAGATGGGCATGCGCGCCTCCCAGACCGCCGAGCTCATCCTGGAGGACGTGCGCGTGCCGGCCTCGAACATCCTGCGCGGCGAGGGGCAGGGTTTCTACGTGGCCATGGAGACCCTGGACAGCTCCCGCCCCGGTGTGGGCGCCATCGGGGTGGGGCTGGCGCGCGCCGCCTTCGAGGAGGCCCTGGCCTACTCCAAGCAGCGGGTGCAGTTCGGCAAGCCCATCTGCCGCCAACAGGCCATCGGCTTCATGCTCGCGGACATGGCCACCAAGGTGGACTATGCCCGTCTGCTCTGCTACCGCGCCGCCTGGATGCTGGACAACGGCATAAGCGCCATCAAGGAGTCATCCATGGCCAAGTATATCGGCACCGACGTGGCCATGGAGGTATGCACCGACGCGGTGCAGATCCACGGCGGCTACGGCTATATGAAGGACTACCTGGTGGAGAAGTTCTTCCGCGACGCCAAGATCCTGCAGATCGTGGAGGGGACCAACCAGATCCAGCGCCTGGTGCTCTCGGCCCAGCTCATCGCGTAAGACTCAGATCTGAGCCCGTAAGCCTTTGAGGACAACTCTTTGTTCTTGGGCCATATGATTAGATGTGGTAGGTGATTGCAGGGTAGGGGTGCGACCCCTTTGTGCCCCGTCAGCTGTACTTATATACTACGCCGGTGCCGCCGGGGGGATAGGTGAAGTCGATGGCGCCTGCCTCGCAGGCGATATAGCAGCTCCCGCACTCGGTGCACTTCTTCCTGTAGTCACGGGCCAGCGCCGCCTTCCCCTCGCGCAGTCTCCACAGTTCCATAGGGCAGACGACTACGCAGTCGCCGCAGCCGGTGCACCTCCCTGTGTCCAGGGCGATGAAATCCCTGGTGGCGGGGATCACCTCGGTGAGCTGGAATCTATCTACCTCGCCGCCTTTCTTCTTCGCACTCACGGTCGCGCCTCCTCTTCGGTCGGACCACCGAACATGGCGGCCAGCCCGCCGAGGGCGGCGAGCTGCGGGGGAAGTTCCCCACCTGCCTCCAGGATCATCGGCAGGTATATACCGAGCAATCTCATGAGCACGGGGAGGTTCTCCATGAGGATGGGAACGGCGCGGGCCACGCACTCGGCCTTGGGCTCCTGCGCGGACATGAACATGTTCACGCTGAGGTCCACGGCTAACTCCGTCAATCCCTCGCTTGCCTGCGGATCCCCGAGGACCTCGAAGAGCTGTCGTAATGATGCACCGCCGATGAACTCCTGGGCCACCGGGCTGTCCTGCAGACGTTCGAGATAGCGGGCGAGTGAGGCGGTGGAGGTGTCACCCTCATCGACGGCCTCTAAGGCTACCTGGGCGGCGAGGCGTCCCGAGTACATGGCCTGCCACACCCCCTCCGCCCACAACGGCTCGGGGAGGCCGGCGGCGTCGCCCACCAGCATCAGCCCGCCCGTGAATATATCCGTGCACATGTGGTCCATCCATGGTACGCAGTGCACCTGGAATTCCCTGGGAACGGCGTCCACGGCCCGCAGCAGTCGCTGCGTAGGCGGGGCCGCAATGGTGTCCAGCAGTTCCCGGGCGGGCTTGATGCGCGTGCGGGAAATCCTCGAGATGAGGCTGTTGGTCACCCCGGGCCCCCCGATGTGCACGCCATCGGCATAGCACATGAGGTAGTTGCCTCCCATGCCGGGCCCGAAGTAAGCCTGGAAACTCGCCTCGTGTACCACGTCGTCAAGGCGTTCCCGGGAAGCGGAATAATCCACGGCGCAGGCGCTTATCACCTCGTCGGGGCGCCATTTCTCGCGCAGCCCCGCCAGGCGGGCAGCCTGAGACATCACCCCGTCCGCGCCGATGACCACCGGCGCCCGGTACTCATCTCCTCCCTCGAGTCGCACGCCTGCTATACTCCCCGACTCCCGCACTAACCCATCCACCAGGGTGGCGAACCGCTGCTCCGCACCGGCTGCCCTGGCTTTTTCCGCCAGGAATCCCTCGAACTCCCTGCGCAGCATGGTCACGGTGAAGAAATCGCGTGCTTCGCGGTAGCCCATGCGGCGGGAGGGGCCGGAGGCGATACTGAACCTCTCCTCCATCTCCGGTGGGGGTGAGAGGAAGTGAGCGATGCATTGACGTCCTATGCGCATAGACGGGAGTTCCAGGCCATGCATAAAGGGAAAATCCCGCCATGCCTTGGAGGAAAGGGCGAAACCGCCTACGTTCTTCTCTGCAGGATAACGTGAGCGCTCCAGCACCAGCACCTTCATCCCCGCCTCAGCCGCGGTCATGGCTGCCGTGCTCCCACCCGGACCCGCTCCCACCACTATAAGGTCGTAGCCGTTCATCTTGCGCCTGTCTTTCTTCTATACCCTGGCGTCCAAGCAACCGCCCAATTATATATCGGCGATTACCACGTTACGTTGACCGACCTTGTTCTGTCGTGGAGTGGCGGCTTGGAAGTGTTATTCATCCTGGGCCAGGGAAGAATAAGAGCATAAAGCCGGCAAATACCCGTTAAAGGAGGTAGCAGTGACGCCGTTATTGCCAGCCGTTCACGGCATCCCCTGAAACCATGACAGTCCGGTCGTTTTATGCAAAGCCAGAGTAAGCCCTCACTTCGGGAGGTGGATCATGGACGATTTGAAGAAGGAAAAAGAAGAGGGTCTGGACTGGGAGTACCTCTGGGAGGTGCCCAAGCGCAAGGAGGAGGTGGGAGAAACCCACCAGACGCCGGGGTTCGGCCTGGCCGCCCAGCTCTTCTCGTGCATCGCCAAAACGGTCATCGACAAGCTGGGGCAAGCGGAGGGCGAGGCCCTGCTCAAGGAGGGCATCGAGCTTTTCGGAAGGGAGCGCGGCAGGCACATCGCGGAGAAGGTCAAGGCCATGGGGAAGCCGCTCACCATAAAGAACTGGCTCATCTTCACCGACATCGACTCCGGCAATTTCGCGGCCACGCCTAAGGTCGAGGACGGAGACCTCTGGCTCGATGTGGGCAGCTGCGCCTTCTACGATGCCGCCGCCCATTGGGGATTGGAGGAATACGCCTGCATCTACTGCAAGTATGCGGACTATGCCATCCTCGGGGGGTACAACCCGGATATTAAGCTCATCCTGGAGCCGCGCCAACCCGGCGGAGGCGAGTGCTCCTTCCGCTACATCATCAAGGAGAGCAACAAGTAAAGGGTCGGGCCTTAAAACTCTATATTGTCCGCGGTGCAAGTTTTGAGGCCTGACCCCAAAATGTTGCTACAAGTTTTGAGGCCTGACCCCAAAATGTTGCTAGCTCTTGTAGATGTTGGCGTGGCCGAAGCCGGGGGTGCCGAAGGGCAACGGGAGCAGCGACTTCTCCCTCTCGGTGAGCTTCACCAGACGGTTCACGCGCTCGACCCCGATCATGCGGACATGCCTCTCCATGCGGTTTACGTTGGGGCGGGTGAAGCGCTTCCATAACTCCTTGATATAGAAGCTGCGGCGGAACCCCGCCAGGAAGCGGTCGAACTCCGCCTGGGCGGCGTCGGGGTCATATACGGCCAGTGCGGCCACCTTGCCGGTCACCAGGGCGCCGCTGATCCCGAATCCCATGAAGGGGTCTATGGCCCCGGACATGGTCCCGCAAACGATCAACCCGTCGCGGAAGAGCCGGTAGTTGTCCGCCCTGGCCAGGGGGACGGCACCCATCTGGTATTCCCATTCATCGTGCTCCACGCCCTCGTTGCGCACCATGAAATCCTTGTAACGCTCCAGGGTGTCCTCCCCCACTCGCCTCCCGAAGGAGAAGAGCAGGTCGAAGTAGTAGTTGTTCACGGCGGAAAGGTAGCCGTACTCGGTGATGCCCTCGTCGAACCAGAGCCAGGCATAATCGGTGAAGCCGATCTCCCCCCGCGAGAGCCACATGTGTACCGGCAGGAAGGGAACATCCAGCATCTTGTAGGCCGCGGGGATGAGGCCGCAGGCGATGATGGTGCCCGGCTTGAGGTGGGGCACATCTTCCGCCCGCAGCGGCGTGGAGAACTCGAACTCCACCCCCAGGTCCAGGCACTCCCTATAGAGCAGGGTGTCCAGGCTGCCCGGACGGTTACCCCTCTCCACCCCGTATACCTCGTAGACAGGGAACTGGAACTTGGTGTCGTGCAGATATGCGGGGCATCTTATGGTCTTGTGGAACACGGGCCGCACATCGATCGCGATGTAGTCCGATGTCTTGCCCACATCGATGGGGGTGACATGGGTTGAGGGATTGTAGATCTTGGAGCCGCCGTAGGCGTCCTCGGTCTCCTTGATCACCACGCGGTAATCCTCGCGCGCCAGGTTGATGGCTGCGACCAGCCCGCTCATGCCCCCGCCGTAGATGAGCGCTTCTTTCCTTGCCATATTTCCTCCCTGAAACCGGCACCCCTCCCGCCGGGACGAAAGCGTGGCATCGCTGCCTCCGTCCTTCGCATTATGTCACGCCGGCAGCCGTATCTCCACCGCCGATGTTATGTAGACGGGGCCATGTCGGCATCGCGTTGTATCCTGGAACATGGGAGGACCGATCGAGGCCAGCGATCATATGGGATTATATGGAAGGTAAGATGGCGCAACCGAGCATCAACAGGCTCGCCGAGAGCATAAGGGAGTTCTGCGCGGGACATATCCTGGAGGAGAAATGGCTGCTCGCGCCCTCTCTTCGCATCGGCTTCCAATGGCTGGATGCGGTGACGCGGTCGGGACAACCGGTGCTCAACGCGCGCGTCAAGACGATCACCGGGTTAGCCCTGGAGATCGCCGCTCCGGAGATGGAGCGGCGGGATCTGTCTATGCTGCGCGGGGTGCGGGCGGAGCTGCTGGTGGACGGCTTGTTGGCCCGCTTGCGGGAGAAGGGCGGTTACCTGGCCCGTCTGGACGGGAGCCCCGGGCTGGTGCGTGCAGCTGCCGCCACCCTGCGCGACCTGCGCCTCTCCGGGCTCGCAGCGGGAGAACTCTCGCCCCGCCTCTTCGAGGTCACATCCAAGGGGCGGGAGATCATCTCCCTGCTCTCCGCCTACGAGGAGGAGCTCTCCTCCCGCAGGCTCATCGATCTCGCCGGCGTGCTGCGCCTGGCTGCGCAGCGCCTCGCTGCCAGCGATTCCGTTTTGCCGCCAGGAGGCCTGGTGGCCGCAGCGGAGGATACGCTCGAGGAAATGCTCGGCCTGGAACGCGCGCTATGGCAGGCGGTGCCGGAGCAGAAACGTATAGTGCTCGAGGTGGACCGCCCGGGCGAAGACCGGGCCGGTCGCGCCGTCGACTCCGCCCTGCTGGCATGGACCTCCCACCCGGCTGACGCCCCTCCTCCCACGGGAGATGGAAGCGTCGGCATCTTCCGCGCCGTAGGTGAGGTCAATGAGGTGCGGGAGGTCCTCCGCCGCTGCGTCGAAGCCGGCATCCCCTGCGACGAGGTGGAGATCCTGCATACCGACGCCTCCACCTATATCCCCCTCCTCTACGAGGCCTGTTCCCTGCTCGCACCCGGACCTGGGGGCGCGGTCCCCGCCACCTTCTTGGAGGGCATACCGGTCCGCTATTCCCGGCCGGGGCGGGCCCTCGCGGCCTGGCTCTCCTGGATCAGGGAGGACTTCCCCCAATCGACCCTGGTGCGCATGGTACAGGACGGCCTGCTGGACCCGGGTCCGGTAGCTGGCGCATGGAGCTTCTCCCGCATGGGTGCCGCCCTGCGCGCCTTGCCCATCGGCAAAGGGCGCGAACGCTACCTGGCGGCCATGGACACAGAACTGGACTCGCTCGGGTGGAGAAAAGCCCATCTCGCGACGGAGGAGAACGGCAAGGAAGAAAGAGAAGGCGTGATATCCCTGGAACGGCGTATGGAAATGCTGCACTCCCTGCGCGAGATGTTGTCCGACCTGCTCGGCGGCATCCCCGCCCCCCCGCAAGATGGGCGGGGGCTGCTGCATGCGGCCGAGAGCTTTCTCCTCGGCCGGGCACGCAGCGTCAACGAACTCGATGCATACGGCCGCTTACGCCTGCTCGACGGAATACGGGAGTTCTCATCTTGCCTCATGGAGGGTGACCCTCACTCCCTCGACGTCCAGAGCTGGCTCGCGGAGCTGGCCCGCTCCGCCCGCGTGGAGGGCAAAGGCCCGCGGCCCGGCTGCCTCTACGTAGCGCCCCTGGCGGGGGGCGGCCACTCCGGGCGACCCCACACCTTCATCATCGGCCTGGACGACGGGCGCTTCCCGGGAGCCGGCCTGCAGGACCCCCTTCTCCTGGACGCCGAGAGGGTGACTATTTCAGACGACCTGCCCACCGCTGCTGGACGGTTGGCCGCGAGCCTGGAGGACTTCTCCCGCCTGGCGGCCCGCATCAGGGGCGGGGTCACCCTGGGTTATTGCTGCCGCAGCCTCGGCGACGACCGCGACATGTTCCCCAGCCCGGTGCTGTTGGCTGCCTACCGTATCGTAACGGGGGACCGCGAGGGTGTGCAGGACGACCTCCTTGCCTGGCTCTCCGAGCCCGCTTCCTTCGCCCCGCAAGACCCCGGCCGGTGCCTCGATGTCACCGAATGGTGGCTCTGTCGCCTGTGCGGAGAGCAGGCGGTGGAAGACCCAGAGGGAACCGTTGCCCGGGCTTTTCCCCACCTGGGACGGGGGCTCGCGGCGCGCCGTGCGCGGGAAAGCGACCTCTTCACCGTCTATGACGGTTGTGTCCCCGAGGCGGGAGCCGATCTCGACCCGACGAAGCCCGGCGGTCCGGTGTTGTCGGCGAGCCGCCTGGAGACCCTGGGCCGCTGCCCCCTGGAATATTTCTTCGCCTACGTCCTGGGCATCAAACCGCCGCAGGAGTATCTCCTGGACCCCTCCAGATGGCTCGATCCCACCGAGAAGGGCAGCCTCCTGCATGCTGTGTTCAAAAGATTCCACCTCCGCTTGCACTCAGAAAACCGCCGCCCCGCTTTGGGGAGCGACTGGGGCGCCTTGCAGGATATCCTCGGGCACGAGATGGACACATGGGCGCACCGCAAGCCTCCGCCCAACCGCGAGGCCTACGAGAGAGAGGCGGACGACCTGCGGCGCGCCGCCCGCATCTTTCTGCAGGAGGAAGAGGAGCACTGCCGTGAACGGCGCCCCCTCTACTTCGAGGTCGCCATCGGGCTGGAGGCCGATGCAGAGGGCAACCCCATAGACTCCCTCGAGCCGGTCGAGCTCGAGCTGCCGCATGGAAAGACCATCCGCACGCGCGGCTATATCGACCGCATAGACGAGTTGGGAGAGCCCGGCAGCCTGCGTTTCTCCGTGTGCGACTACAAGACCGGCTCGAGCTACGGTTACAAGCGTAAGGACCCGTTCCGCCAGGGGCGCCGCGTGCAGAACCTCATCTACACGGCGCAGGCGGAGTCCCGCCTGGCGGAGTGCCACCCCGGTGCCGAGGTGGAGTCATTCCAATATTTCTTCCCCTCCACCAGGGAACACGGCGAACGTATAGAGTGGAGCGCCGGGACCCTCGCGGGAGGTATGCGTATCCTGGAGAGGCTTTGCGAGATGCTCGCCCGGGGCTGTTTCCCCTTTACCGACGACGCATCGGACGTTTCTAAAAGCGACTACCGGGCCGCGTTCGGGGACATAGAGGCCAATGTCGAGGCGCTGAGACTGAAGTTGTCCAACCCCGACAACGCATCCCTGGCCCCTTTCCGGGAACTGAGGGGATATGCGGAGGATAAGCATGGATAACGGTATGAGCACGTGCTCCTCTCCCCCGGACCGGGAACAGTCTGCCGACTACAAGCAGTCTCCCGACTACGAGCAGCGCGACCTCGTAACGCGGGAACTCGACCGCTGTATCCTCGTCGAGGCCGCCGCCGGGACCGGGAAGACTGCAAGCATGGTGGATAGGATGCTCACCCTCCTGCGCAGCGGGAAATGCGGCAGCATCGGCAACATGGTCGCCGTCACTTTCACCCGCAAAGCAGCGGCGGAGCTGCGCAGCCGCTTCCAGGTGGCGTTGGAGAAAGCGGTCAGGGAGGCCGCAGGCGAGGAGAAGGATAACCTGGAGAAAGCCCTGCTCCATGTCGAGCAGTGCTTCATCGGCACCATCCATTCCTTCTGCGCCCGCCTGCTGCGGGAGAGGCCGGTCGAGGCGGGGGTGGACCTGGCCTTCGAGGAGATCGACGAGGAGGCCGACCGGCGCCTGCGCTCGGAGGCCTGGGACGCCTTCGCGGCCGGCTTGATCGCCGACGATCCCGAGGGCATCCTGGAGGAACTGGGCCGGCTGGGGCTGATGCTCTCGGACCTGCGGAGCGCTTTCGAGAGCTTCGCGGACTTCCCGGACGTGGACGAGTGGCCCCGGCCCGAAACGGGTGTGAAACCGGAGTTCGAACGAGCGCGCAGGGAACTCGACCGCTACCTCGCCCACATGACCGAGCTCGCGCCCCGCCTCGTATTCGACTATGGGACCGACAGCCTCGTCCCCAAGCTCTTGCGCCTGCCGCGCATCGCCTCACATTACGACGGACTGGAACGGCCGGACCAGCTCATGGAGGTGCTCGAGCACTTCGGCGGCAAGGCAGAGCCCCGGGTGACCTTCTGGGAAAAGAGGGGCGGCTTTACCCGGGACGAGGCCCGCGAGGAAAAAGAACGCTGGGACAGCTTCTGTGAGGATGTGGTAAAGCCCGCCCTGCTGGCCTGGTACGAGCTGCGTTATGCGGCGGTCATAGATCTTATGCTGGCAGCCCGTGACCACTACGACAGCCTGCGGCGGGAGCGGGGCCAACTCAATTTCCAGGACCTCTTGATGAAAGCCGCGGCCCTGTTGCGGGAGAACCCCACCGTCAGGCGTTATTTCCAATCACGCTTCACCCACCTCCTGGTGGACGAGTTCCAGGATACAGATCCCATCCAGGCCGAGGTCATACTGTTGCTCACCTCAAGCGATCCCGATGAGGCCGACTGGCGGGCTTGCGCGCCCAGACCCGGGTCCCTCTTCATCGTAGGGGATCCCAAACAGTCCATCTACCGTTTCCGCCGCGCGGACATCGTCACCTATAACGAGGTCAAAGCGATCATCCTTGAGGGCGGCGGAGGCCTGGCGGTAAACCTCGCGGCCAATTTCCGTGCCGTTCCGCCCATCATCACCTGGCTCAACGGCGTGTTCGAGCCGGGCGAGCCGGAATGCGACGCGTTGGGCAAAGTGCTACTGCGTTTTCCGGCATGCGAAGGGGAGGAATCCCCTTCCTATGTCTCCCTGCTCGAGGGCAGGGAAGGGGGCAGCGCCGGGGAGCTCTGCGGCGTATATACCTTACATATCCCGGAGGATTTGACGAAACTCGATCGGGCAGTGGAATACGAAGCCGACTTTATCGCTCGCACCATACGCCATGCTTTGGATACCGGGATGACCGTGCCCCGCACGCGGCAGCAGGTGGAGGGGGGCAGGAGCAACGCAGTCGATGCGTCGGACTTCATGATCGTGACCCGCAACACTCGGTACCTCAGCGTCTATGCGCGAGCACTGCAGGGTTACGGCATACCCCACCAGGTGACGGGCGGATGGGCCCTCAACGAACTGGAGGAGCTGAAGCTCCTTTACACCTGCCTGCGGGCGGTGGTGTATCCCGACGACCCGGTAGCCCTGGTGGCGGCGTTGCGCAGCGAGCTCTTCGGCCTGAGCGATACCGCCCTCTATGCATATAAGAAAGCCGGCGGCTCTTTCTCGTATAACGCGGGTATCCCGGGCGACTTGCCATGCGAGTCCGCCGAGGCCTTCGGGGACGCTTTCGAACGCCTCAAGACATATTCCCTCTGGCTCTCCCGCCTGCCCTATACGGCCGCTTGCGAGAGGATCGTCGCCGATCTGGGCCTGCCCGCTCTTGCGGCCGCGCGGGCCGGTGGGGACGTGCAGGCGGGAAGCCTCGGCAAAGCCCTCGAGCTGCTGCGCGGCATCCAGACGGAGATGTGGACAGCGGCTCAGCTCGTCGAACACCTCGCAAAGCTGGTGGAGCGCGAGGAGAGATACGACGGCGTCTCCGCCCTCTCCGGAGTACTGCCAGCGGTGCGGGTCATGAACCTGCACAAGGTCAAAGGCCTCGAGGCTCCCGTCGTATTCCTGGCCGACCCGTCCGGTGAGTCCGAGCACGAGGTTACAAAGCATATCGACCGCTCCGGCGGCAGAGTCCTCGGCTACCTCCCAATCTACCGTGGGGGAGCGGCGCGCGGCGAGGGCAGACTGCTGGCCCGACCCGCGGGTTGGGAATCCCTGGCGGAAAGGGAGCGGGGATTCGCCAGGGCCGAGGCGCTGCGCTTGCGCTACGTCGCCGCTACCCGGGCCGGCGCCGGCGCGATCATCACCCAGCGAGGGGTCCGCAACGAAGGCAATCCCTGGTGCTATTTCGAGCCGCACCTCGCACCGGAATGTAGCCTTCCGGACCCTGGACCCCAGGTGTCGCCCGCGGGTGAGAAGATCACCCTCTCCTCCCGCGATATAGAGGAAGCCGCATCCTCCATCTCCTCCCGTCTCGATGCGATAATGGCGCCTACCTACGATGCCCGCGGCGTCAAGGAATACGCTCGCTCGTCCGGTGCCGATACGGAGCCTGCGGAGGCCGTCGTGGCCCTACCGGGCGGCAGCATTACCCCCTCCGCGCCAGCAGGTGAGCACGGCGTCGAATGGGGGGAGGTGATCCATCTTCTGCTGGAGACAGGGATGGCCGAACCCGGGGCCGACATAGAGAGGCTTGCGGCCGCGGCCCTGGCCGAAGCCGGGCTGGACGCTTCCCTGGCGCCGCATGCCGCGGCCCTCGCCCGCTCCGTTATGGATGCGAAGATATGGCGCAGGGCGCTGGATAGCGAGGTATGTCTCGTAGAGGCCCCTTTCCAGGTTATGCAGGATGAAGGCGTTACCGTGCCGACTGTCCTGCGCGGGGTCATCGATCTCGTCTTCCGCGAAAACGGCGGCTGGGTGCTGGTGGATTACAAGACGGACCGCCTGGATGGAAGGAGTGCGGAGGAGACCGCGCGCTCATACGCCGCCCAGGTGCGGCTGTACGCCGAGGCCTGGGAGCGGTGCACCGGCGAGCCGGTCAAAGAGGCCTTCCTCTACTTCACATCCACCGGCGCCCTGGTCGAGATAACATAGGATAACGACCGTACCGCTCCTCCTTGCACCGACAGAGGCCCATGCCCGCTCGGTTCGGATCATGAAGGCCCCATGCGTAGCGACCCGATGGTCCGGCCCGGTGTCTTGCGTCCATGCCAGAGTTCGCCGATTATAGGCGGTGGTGGGATAGACTTACAAGCGGGATGAGAAAGGTTCGCACCATGAATGCCATCATACGTCCAGCGATTCCGCGCGACGCGTCCACGGTTGCCGAACTCATGTACCTGGCGGGCAAGAGCCACGTGGAAACGTCCATCTACGACCTCATGTTCCCGGGGAGCATGGAGGAGAGGCTGCGCAGACTGGCCGGGCTCTTCACCGCCCAAGCCCGCTCCTGGTATCACTATTCCTATTACCTGGTAAGCGAGGTGGGCGGCGATGTGGCGGGCTCCCTGTGCGGGTTCAACGAGCTCGAGGCGGGGGGGGCACTGCTGCGCGATGCTTTTATCGAGATCGGTACAGACCGCGCCGAGGGTAAAGCGATGTACGAGAGCATGCAGCCCTTCCATCGCGTCAATCCCAAACATTACGAGGACTCGTGGGTCATAGAGCACGTGGCTGTCTTGGCGGACTTCCGCGGTCAAGGTATGATCACGGGCCTGCTGGATGACATCCTTAAGAGAGGCCGCGAGCTGGGTTACAGGTGTGCCGAGCTCAACATGCTCATCGGCAACACTCCGGCCCAGATGGCTTATGAAAAGGCCGGCTTCATCATCGTCGAGGAGAACACCGATGAGGAGTTCATGCGACTGTTCGGGAGCCCCGGCATGGCCAGGTTGTACATGGAGCTTTGAGCATAACGGTTGTCCCCTCATGCCCGCCATGCGATCATCAGCCGGCGAACGGCCACATCGGCTACTCATCTCAAGACCACCAGACGACTGATCTCACACACGTTCTCTTTGACAGGGAGGGCGATGCGGTCACGCCGACATCACATATGCAGCCACCCGGCCAGGAACCTGGTCGTCCAGGGTGTAGAATATGAGTAAGGATGAGGCTCGGTCCTGTGCGACTAAGGACTCCGCTTCACAAATACGGTGAAGCACCGAGAGCGCCGAAGCGCCTCGCTCGCAAGGCGCGCGACTGAGACTTACTCGTGCAGTACGTCGCAAGGAGCGGAACGCAGCGAGCGGGGATGCAGCGGCGATCGAATGCCGGCGTATTTGTGAAACGGAGTACTAAGGAGGCTGCCGTGAAAAGAACGGTCCTATTCATCATCCTGCTGGCGCTTTCAGCTGCGCTCATCCTGTCCAGCGGCTGCGGCGCCTCGAAGAACGGCGATATAAAGAAGGACGGTAACCACACGGAGGTGGACGATGGGTTCACCCAGACCGACTACGATGTGGGTTTGGTGGATGGTTACGCGCAGGGGTACGACCAAGGCTACTCCGATGGAGGGCAAGAGTCATACAACCCCGAACCCGGTCTGGACGAGGACTGGAACGAGGACTACGTGGTCGGGTACGAAGAGGGCTATCAGGACGGCTACGAGGATGGGTACGGAGACGCCGCTGAGGAGATGAGTGGCGACAAGGACGAGACGGCCGAGGTGGAGGAGGCCATGCTCACCTTTGTGAAGCAGAACGCGGCTCCGGGCCTGGAGTTCGAGATCGAGAACATCGTCATCAAGGGCAACGAGGCAGTCGGCAGGGCCGTATGCACCAGCGAGACGCTCGAGAGCCCTTACGTCATCATGGAAAAGGGCTCCA
This sequence comes from uncultured Actinomycetota bacterium, assembly GCA_964354675.1. GTDB lineage: Bacteria > Actinomycetota > Geothermincolia > Geothermincolales > RBG-13-55-18 > SURF-21. The sequence continues at coordinate 16,531 of CAYHAT010000025.1, forward strand.
GCGGTTGGACCGCGGTGGATTTCGGGACCGGTATCGAACCCCCTGACTGGTATCCTTACTGATGGAGGCCCGGCAGAGAGGTGTATCTCAGGTATTGCTCGGGGATAAACCCGCGAAGTAGTAAGATATCACCTGGACAGGTTTTACGGCGTAAGAAGCGGATTCGGCTTTGCGGTTAGTTGGGTATGCGATGAAGATCAACAGAAAGAACAGGAAGGGGCTCCGCAGGCCACCACCCGACGCGATCGAACGTTCCCCATCGCCGTCTTCAGGGCTTGATCAAGACAGCCCGGAGGTCAAGCCATCCCTCAGCGAAACGTTCGCCCGTTCCCTTATCGAGTTATCCTTCGACCTCATCCTGCTGGTCGACCGCGAGGGCAAGATCCTCTACGTCAGCCCTTCCGCGGAACGCATGCTCGGTTACCTGCCTTCGGACGTCCAGGGAACGAGTATGTTCGAATACATCCATCCGGAAGATCTCAAGAACGCCCTCGCCTTCTATCACTCCCGCGTCGGCCGTAAGGGCTTCTCCCGCTATATAACCTTCCGGGTGCGCCACCGTGATGGCTCTTGGCGCCATCTCGAGGCCATCGGCAATAACCTCTTAGACGATCCCGTCGTCAAGGGTATCGCCGTCAGCGCTCGCGACATCACCGAGCGCAAGCGGTTGGAGGAGGACCTGCGGAGGAGCGAGGAATACTTCCGCTACATCACGGAGAATACGTACGATATCATTACCATTCTGAACGTACAAGGCATGGTAACTTACATAAGCCCGTCTATAAAGCACGTCTCCGGATACGATCCAGACGAATTGATCGGTCATTCTGTCTTCGATTTCCTCCATCCCGAAGACGCACCCAGTATAATGAAGACCTTCGCCAATGGTGTATCCAAGCAGGTTTATTCAGAACACGTGGAGTTCCGCTGGCTGCAGAAGGATGCCACCTGGCATATCTACGAGGCAGTCGCGATAAATGCACTGGATAAACCCTCCATCGAGGGAATAATCGTTCATTCACGGGATATCACCGACAAGAAACTCCTGGAGGAGGAACTGCAGCGCAGCGAGGAGTACTTCCGCTCCCTTACCGAGAGCACCT
>CAYHAT010000026.1:0-17293 GCA_964354675.1 uncultured Actinomycetota bacterium
CTGGCCGGCCTGCTGGCGGACCGCGAGGGCGTTTTCGTGGAGCCGGCTTCGGCAGCCTCCGTAGCCGGGTTGTACAAGACCTTCCGGCGCGGGGAGCTGCCGCAGGGGGCGCTTGTGGTATGCGTTCTCACCGGCCATGGGCTCAAGGACCCCGACTTGGCGGTGAAGTGCGTGGAGGAACCGCAGGCGGTGCCGCCGCGTATGGAGACGATACTGGAGAAGCTGGGTCTCTGACCTCCTTGCGGAGCCCGGCTCTTATGCATGACGAAAAGAGGTGGGGATGAAATACGTGATCCTGGTACCGGACGGGGCCGCCGACCTACCGGTCGAGAGGTATGGGGGCTCGACCCCCCTGGAGACCGCGCACACCCCCAACATGGATTTCCTGGCCAAAGAGGGGATAACCGGGACCGCCGTGACGATCCCGGAAGGGATGGCGGCCGGAAGCGACGTCGCCAATTATTCCATCCTGGGATACGACCCGCGCAAATACTATTCGGGGCGAGGGCCCCTCGAGGCCGTGAGCATGGGTGTGGGCCTGGGACCGGATGATGTGGCCTTCCGCTGCAACCTGGTCACGGAAAGCGACGGCCTTCTCCTCGATTACAGCGCCGGGCATATAACCACGTGGGAGGCGGGACAACTCATCGCTGTGCTCCAGGACAAGCTGGAGGATGAATATACCGCTTTCTACCCCGGCATCGGCTACCGTCATCTCCTCGTCTTGAGAGGCTTGAAGTTCCTCGAGGACCACTGTATCCCTCCCCACGACGTGTTAGGGCGGAGGATCGAGGATATAGAGCCCCAGGGTCCCAACGCGCAGAGATTAACGGCACTGATGCGCGTCTCACGGCGCCTGCTCGCGGATCATGCGGTAAACGCATCGAGGATAGAGCGAGGGTTGCAGCCCGCGAACATGATCTGGCCCTGGGGGCAGGGAAGGACCCCCGACCTGCCTACCATACCAGAGAGATACGAGCTTACAGGCTCGATCATCACTGCCGTCGATCTCATCAAAGGGCTAGGGCTGCAGGCCGGCATGGAAGTAGTTGAGGTCCCGGGCGCAACGGGTTATTACGATACAGACTATGCGGCCAAGGCGCGGTACGCCCTGGACAGCCTGCGCAGCGTGGACCTGGCCTACGTCCATGTCGAGGCGCCGGACGAAGCGGGACACGAGGGCAATTGGGAGGCAAAGGTGCAGGCGCTCGAGAACTTCGATGCGAAGATCGTGGGCGCATTTCTGGACGAGACCATCCGCATCAACGAGGATTTCGGCTTCCTCCTCATGCCCGACCACCTGACTCCCATAGAGGTGCGCACCCACGTGGCCGATCCCGTTCCCTTCGCCATATACTATCCGTATGTGGTACCCGACGGGGGCACTTCCTTCAGCGAGAAGGGAGTCACCTATGGCAGTTACTCGGGATTTCCCGCCTGGCAGCTGTTGGATCTGCTTATTAAACACTAAAGAGCCTTGGAAGCCGCGTGGTGTGATATATTAAACATATAGGGTTCGGAGATCGCACGACAACTGGAATCGAACCCCGTACGAGTGCCGCGAGAAACAAGCCCTGTGGAGCGTGTTGGCCATGCCGCCGAGGATCTACCCGATAAGCAAGTCTCCCATAGTCGTCGCACATATATCCGATTTCCACATCGGCTCATACCATTTCGTGGCCAACCTGATGAACCGCACCGTACTCGAGCTCAACGAGCTGCGGCCGGATATCGTGGTGATAACGGGCGACCTGACCAATGAGGGGTTTCGCCAGGAGTACCTTGCCGCTGCATCCTACGTGGACGGCCTGGAATGCGAACGGGTCCTGGTGATACCAGGAAACCACGATTCCCGTAACGTGGGATACCTGCATTTCCAGGAGCTCTTCGGCCCCCTGTTCCAGAACATGGAGTGGGAGGGGGTTTTCCTGATGGGCGTCGATTCGAGCGAACCCGACCTCGACTCCGGACAGATAGGCAGAGAGAAATATGGAAGGATAGTAAACAATTTCCATTCCGTTGAGGGTTTCAAGATCTTTGCGCTGCACCACCACCTCCTCCCCGTTCCAGGCACGGGGAGGGAGAGGAACATAGTCTTCGACGCCGGCGACGTCCTGGAGCTCCTGATCTATTCCGGCGTGGATCTGGTCCTGACCGGCCACAAGCATGTGCCCTATGTCTGGAAGCTTGAGGACATGTACGTAGTGAACGCTGGGACCATATCGTCGCTGCGCCTGCGCGGACACACCAAGCCGTGCTACAACGTGATCGAGATAAGGGAAGACCTGGTTAAGGTATTCCGTAAGTACCCCTTCGGCGGGCGGGATGTTATCGCACAGTTCGGTGTAGGGGTGAGCGAGACCCAGCGTGAATTGTCCGGCGTCGTGCGCGAGATCATCGGCTCGGACCTCTAACGGACTATCATCAACGTACGTTTGATTGCATCGCGTAAGCGACAGCGACGCCCGGAGGGTGGCGGCACTGTGCCAGTGGTTTTGTGGCCCGGCGACAAGGCTGGTCGTCGTCGCAGGCTCCTCCGAGCACCTTGCTCGCCGGGCTTGCGGGTTTTATAAAGTAGGGCTACGCACGGACGTCAGGAGTATATCAAGGCCTGGCACGCATACATCTGCGCAACCATAATGAAAGCCCGGCACGAATACGTATCGGGAGAATGAGCGTAGTTCCCCGGGCAGGGGGTTTTAATCGGGCTATGCCTGGACGTTGATTTCCAGGCTTGGCGCGTTTACGCACGGACGTCAGGAGTTTATCAAGGCCTGGCACGCATACATCTGGGCAGCCACAATGAAGGCGGGTTGAAAGAAATGCAGGACAAGATAGAAACCCTCTTCCTGGTTGACGGGGAGCACCACCCTGCAACCGTCCTCGACGCCCTGCGCGAGTTGGAGGATAAGGAAGGCTTCACACCGCTTGCACTCTATTTCCTCGGGGGCACGGAGAAACTCAAGGACCTCTCAGAGCTTGCGGTGGGCGGGATAGAGCTCATCGTCCCCGCAGAGCCCCTCGAGGACTTGGCCGCTGTGCTGCAGAGGCTCAGGCCGCGTGTGGTGGTGGATCTGAGCGATCTCCCCGTGCTGGGTCCCGCACTGAGGTTGAAGCTGGCGGCAACCGCCCTGGCACAAGGAGCAATCTATCGCGGCGCCGACTTCGAGTTCCGGCCTCCACGCCGGGAGCGGGTCCTCTCCAAACCTTCCTGCGCGGTCATCGGCACCGGGAAACGATGCGGCAAGACGGCCGTATCCGCCGAGATGGCACGCTATCTCGCGCGGACCGGGCGAAGCCCGGTGGTGGTGGCTATGGGCAGGGGTGGTCCACCGCAGCCGTACGTCGTCGATGAGAGGGAGATAGGAGAGGAATTTCTCCTCTCGGAACTGGGCAAGGGCTTACACGCCGCCTCCGACCATTACGAGGATGCGCTCATGGCGGGCGTGATCACCGTGGGCTCACGCCGCTGCGGGGGCGGCATGGCCGGCGAGCCCTTCGTGACCAATTGTGTCGAGGCCGCCCGGCTGACCGATGGGCTCCCCGCACAGGTAGTCATCATGGAGGGAAGCGGATCCAGCATACCGCCTGTCGCCACCGATGCCGCCATATGCGTGATCAGCGCGGCGCAAGATATCGAGGAAGCGCTTGGTTTTCTGGGCTCCTACCGGCTCTTGATTTCCGATGGGGTTATCATTACAATGGCTGAAGAACCTTTCGCATCTCCCCCTAAAATCCAGGAGCTCAGCAAGAGGATAAAGTGGATAAATGGCGATGTCGTAGTCTTAAACACGATTTTCAGGCCTCATCCCTTGAAACCCATCCGTGGCAGGCGAGTTTTTCTTGTTGCCACTGCTCCCGAGGAAGCGGGCATCCTGCTGGGAGATTACTTGGAGCGTGAGGAAGGTTGCACGCTTGTGGGCAGGAGTCATCACCTGTCGGACCGACGCTACCTGGAGGAGGAGCTGCGGGGAGCGGAAGAAGCGGAGGTATTGCTCACAGAGCTCAAGGCGGCCGCGGTGGACGTGGTCACGCGTTTCGCGCGCGCGAGCGGCAAAGAGGTGGTATATTTCCACAACACGCCCATAGCGGTCGCGAACGAGATGGGGTTGGAGGACTTTTTCGGGGGTATATGGGATACGGTCTTGGAGAGATCATGTCGAGCGACGAGGGAAGAAGAAAAAAGAGGATAACCATCCTCGACGAGGAACACCACCGCGTTCCCTTTTCCAAGGGATTGACTGCCAACGCCATAATGGCCTCCGGCCTGGCTCCCGGGAAAGCGTACTACGTAGCCGCGGATGTGGAGGAATACCTCATACAGGAGGGCAAACTGGAGATCCAGTCCAATGAGCTGCGCAAGCTCATCTACAACTTCCTCACGGAGGAGATAGGCGAACACTACGCGGTCAACTACTGGCGCTACATCTCCTTCAGCAGCATGAACAAGCCCCTGGTCATCCTCATGGGAGGTTCGACGGGTGTGGGGAAATCCACCATTGCGACCATGCTGGCCACCAGGCTGAGCATTGTGCGCATCGTCTCCACCGACGCCATCCGGGAGATCATGCGCGCTTTTTTCTCTCGCGAGCTCATGCCCACCATCCACACCTCCTCCTTCGATGCGGAAGCGGCGCTGATACATCCCCTTCCGGCGCACGTCGACCCGGTGGTGGCGGGTTTCCGCGAGCAGAGCCTCTCCGTCCTGGTGGGGGTGAGGGCCATCATCAACCGGGCTCTCAAGGAGGGGACGCACATCATCATCGAGGGGGCCCACATCGTCCCTGGCTTCATCGCCCCGGAGCAGTTCCCGGACGCCTTGATCGTCCCCCTGCTGGTGACGGTCGGCGATGATAAGATGCACCGCAGCCATTTCTACATCCGCGAGGTGGAGACGCAGGGGACGCGGCCCTTCCAGAGATACGTGGAGCATTTCGAGAACATCCGCAAGATACAGGACTACATCGTCCATCTTGCGGAGTTAACAGGGGTCAAGATAATCGAGAGCGTAAGCCTCGACTCCGCCATGACCGAGGTCGTGGACTACATCATAAACGCGGCTTACGAGATGGCCAAGAAAGATAAAGAGGAAGAAGGAGCGGCACAGCCCGTCTGACGTCCCGCACACGGAGGTTGTTTATGAAGCTTTTCCTGGACACGGCTAACGTGGAGCATATCAGGGAGATCAATGGGTGGGGTATCCTGGCCGGCGTGACCACCAACCCCTCCCTGGTGTCGAAGGAAGGACGCTGCATGCGGGATTGCCTGACCGAGATCGCAGGTATAGTCTCCGGCCCCATCAGCGCCGAGGCCATGAGCATGGACACGGAGGGCATGTTGCGGGAGGCCCGCGAACTGGCGGTCATCGCTGAGAACATCAACGTCAAGATACCCATGACCCCGCAAGGACTGGCAGCGGTGAGCGCCCTCTCGAGGGAGGGCATCAAGACCAACATGACGTTGGTGTTCTCCGCAAACCAGGCTTTGTTGGCAGCGGCCGCCGGGGCTACTTTCGTCAGCCCCTTCGTAGGGAGAATGGATGATATTGGAAACAGGGGCATGACCGTGGTGGAGGAGATAGTGGATATATACGACACCTATTCCATCCCCACCCAAGTCATCGCCGCCAGCCTGCGCCACCCCATACACGTGACCGAAGCGGCGTTGGCCGGCGCCCACATCGCCACCATCCCCTACGATGTCATGGTGAAGATGGTGCACCATACCTTGACCGACATCGGGATAAGGAGATTCCTGGAGGATTATGAAAAGATCAAGGACCTTTAAAGTTTCGACCGTAAGTGAAAACGGAAGGAGGTGAGAATTTGGAAAAGACAATGGACCGAGATAAGTTGGAATCCATGCTCCTGGTCGACCTGCAGGGCGTTGCCCGCGAGATAGGGCTGACCGGGATAACCGGGCTGCGCAAACAGGAGCTCGTCGAGAATATCCTCAACCGCAAGGTGGAGGACGAGGGGCTCTTTATCCGCACCGGCATCCTGGACATCCTGCCCGAGGGCTACGGCTTCCTGCGCGCCCGGGGCTACCTTCCCAGCGAAGACGACATCTACGTCTCCCTGTCCCAGATCCGACGCTTCCACCTGAAGCGCGGAGACGAGATCTTGGGCCAGGTACGCCCTCCCAAGGACAGCGAGAAGTACAATGCCTTGCTGCGCATCGAGAAGGTCAACAGCGACAATCCCGAGGTATGCAGGGACCGCAAGCAGTTCGACCAGCTCACCCCCCTCTTCCCGCTGCAGCGCCTGCGGCTGGAAACGCCCGATGAGGTCACGGCACCACGCATAATCGACCTCATCGCGCCCATCGGGAAGGGCCAGAGGGGCCTCATCGTCTCCCCCCCCAAGGCGGGTAAGACCACCATACTCAAGCAGATCGCCAACAGCATCACCAGGAACAACCCGGAGGTGAAGCTTATCGTGCTCCTGGTGGACGAACGCCCCGAGGAGGTCACGGATATGGAGCGTTCGGTGGACGGTGAGGTGAACAGCTCAACCTTCGACCAACCGTCGGACAATCATATCCAGGTGGCGGAGCTGGTCCTGGAAAGGGCGAAGCGCCTGGTGGAACACAACCACGACGTGGTCATCCTGTTGGACAGTATCACCAGGCTGGCCCGGGCCTACAACCTCTCCACGCCGACCAGCGGGCGCATCCTTTCCGGTGGAGTCGACTCCACCGCGCTTTATCCGCCCAAGCGTTTCTTTGGGGCGGCGAGGAACATCGAGGACGGGGGCAGCCTGACCATCATGGCCACGGCCCTGGTGGAAACCGGTTCGCGCATGGACGAGGTCATCTTCGAGGAGTTCAAGGGAACCGGCAACATGGAGCTGCACCTGGACCGCAAGCTGGCGGACAAGCGCATCTTCCCCGCCATCGAGATCGACAAGTCCGGCACCCGCAAGGAGGAGCTGATCATGTCGCCGGAAGAGGCGCAGGTGGTCTGGAAGCTCCGCAGGGTGCTGCACTCCCTCGATCCCAGCGCGGCGATCGAGCTGCTCATCGATAAGATACGCAACACCAAGAACAACCCGGAGTTCCTGAGCGAGATAGCGAGGTCGCCGATCTCATAGGGTTGGGGTGGCGGCGGCGGAAGGGCATGAGCCTTGCCTTTCCGCGCCGCTGATACCCACGAAAATGCCTTCCCGGAACCCTGTTCAAGAGCAGCGCGTGTTGCTATACTTACAGGGTTGTGCGGAAGAAAGCGGAGGTTACTTTAGGATGAAGAAGGGAATTCACCCGGATTACGTTGAAGCCACGGTTACCTGCTCCTGCGGTAACACGTTTATTACCCGCTCCACCAAGCCGGAGGTGCGAGTGGAGATATGCTCGCAGTGCCACCCCTTTTACTCTGGCAAGCAGAAGCTCGTGGATACGGGTGGCCGGGTCGAGCGTTTCGAGCGCCGGTACGGCAAGGCGAGGCCCCAACGCAAGAAGCCGGCGGAGGACAAGACCAAGAAGGCCGAGACGCAGGGCTAGGCCTTGGAATACTCTCCCGCCCATACGCTTAACGGCGTAGCGGTCGCCGCACCCATACCCCGGAAACCGTTGCCATATCGCGGGCTGCCCGGGATGAGACCGGATAGCGGTGACGCGTTCACACTTAAGGCATAGATATGAGCGATCCATTTACCGATCTGACCTACCCATCCTCCTGCCTGGAGGCCGGTGCGCGCGCTGCGGGAGGGGAGGCCGACTACAGGGTCGGAGGCCAGGCGGTCATCGAGGGCGTGATGATGCGCGGGCGGCGGTTCTGGGCCCTGGCGGTGCGCAAGCCGGACGGCAGTATCCATACCCAGGCAGACCCTCTGCATTCCTTCCTGGTGCGCCATCCCGCTTGGGACAAACCCTTCGTCCGGGGCATCTTCATCTTGGGGGAGAGCTTGGCCCTGGGCTGGAGGGCGCTCTCCATCTCGGCGGATATCGCCCTGGAGGAGGAGGGCAACGGTAAGGGCATGGGTTGGCTGCAGAAGGCTATCTCCGTAACCCTTGCCCTGGTCCTGGCCGTGGGCTTGTTTATCGCCCTGCCCACCTGGCTGGCCCCACGCATCGTGGGTTCAGACAGCCCGGTGTGGCTCTGGAACCTGGTGGAGGGCGGTATGCGCATCACCTTTTTCATCGCTTACCTGCTCCTGGTCTCCCTCTCCAGGGAGATGCGCCGCGTATTCGAGTATCACGGTGCCGAACACCAGTCCATACACTTGTTGGAGCACGGATATCCTCTGGAACCGGAGTGGGCGGTCAGGGAAGGCACCGACCACCTGCGATGCGGCACCTCCTTTATCCTCCTGGTACTGGTGATCACGGTGGTCGTCTATTCCTTTCTGGGCAAGCCGCCTCTGTGGCTGCGCATCCTGGAGCGGGTGGCGATCATCCCCCTGGTGGCCGGTATCTCGTATGAGATAATGAAATATGCGGACCGCAACAGGTCCCCCTGGATGCAGGTGCTGATAGCGCCGGGCATGGCGCTGCAGAAACTGACCACGCGCCGTCCCGACCGGGAACAGGCCGAGGTGGCGCTTAGTGCGCTCAAAACCCTGCTGGACAAGGAGGACCTGAAGACACGAGGGTGACGGCATGGGATTCATGGACCGGCTCGAAGAGATAGAGAATAAATATAACGACCTGGAACGGCAGCTCTCGCAACCGGAGGTCCACGGGGACCGCCAGCGCTACGCAGAGCTGGCGCGCGCCCACGCGGAACTCTCCGATGTGATGACCGCCCTGCGCGAGTACCGGGAAGCGCGGCAAGAAGCGCAGGAGGCCGTCGATATGCTGCGCGAGGAGCAAGACCCGGAGATGCTCGATTTTCTGCGCGACTCCCTGGAGGCGGCCGAGGGCAGGTCCGAGGAGTTGGAACAGAAAATAAAAATACTGCTCCTGCCCACGGATCCCCGCGACGAGAAGGACGTGATCATGGAGATCCGCGCCGGGGCGGGGGGGGAGGAGGCCGGCCTGTTCGCTGGCGACCTGTACCGCATGTACACCCGCTACGCCGACCGGCGCAACTGGAAGACGGAGTTGCTCTCGTCAAGCCCATCCGAGTTGGGGGGGTTCAAGGAGATCATCTTCTCCGTACGGGGGAAAGGCGCTTACTACAAGATGAAATATGAATCCGGGGTGCACCGCGTACAGCGCATCCCGGTGACGGAATCGGGCGGGCGCATCCATACCTCCACCGCCACCGTAGCCGTCCTGCCCGAAGCGGAGGAGGTGGAAGTGACCATCGATCCCGCCGACCTGCGCGTCGATGTCTTCCGCTCCACCGGCCCGGGCGGACAATCGGTGAACACCACCGATTCGGCGGTGCGCGTCACCCATGTGCCCACCGGGGTAGTGGTCTCCTGCCAGGACGAGAAGAGCCAGCTGCAGAACCGGGAGAAGGCCCTGCGCATCCTGCGCGCACGCCTCCTGCGCACGGAACAGGAGCGCCAGCAACGGGAACAGGCGGAGGAGAGGCGCTCTCAGGTCGGCACCGGGGACCGCTCGGAACGCATCCGCACCTACAATTTTCCCCAGGGTCGCATCTCCGACCACCGTATCGGATTGACCGTCTACCGCCTCGAGGATGTACTCGACGGTGACCTGGAAGAGATCATCGAGGCCGTGGCCTCGGCGGACCGGGCGGAGAAGCTGGCGGAAGTCAGCGGCGGGGATTGATCGTGGATACCGTATCCGCTTACGAGGTCCCGGGGCTTATAGCCTGGGCCGCTCGTTACCTGGAAGAGAACGGCGTGATAAAGCCGCGTCTCAATGCCGAACACCTCCTGGCGCACTGCACGGGCCGAAGCCGCACGGAGCTCTATGCCTACCCCGACAGGCCCGTCTCCACCCGGGAGAAGGAGTACTACGCCGCAGCGGTATGGCGCAGGGCGGCGCACGAACCGCTGCAGTATATTACCGGCCTCAAGGGGTTCCGCTACCTGGAACTGGCGGTCGACCGCCGCACCCTCATACCGCGTCCCGAGACGGAGATGCTGGTTGAGAGGGCTGTGCAGATCGTGCGCGCGACCCCGGGGCATCCCGTGGTGGTGGACGTGGGTACCGGCTCGGGATGCATCGCGCTCTCTCTGGCCAGGGAATGTCCGGCCGCCATCGTCCACGCCACGGAGATCAGCGCAGACGCCCTCGCGGTGGCGCGCGCCAATGCTCTGCGGCTGGAGCTGGACGGGGCGGTGTCCTTTCACCTCGGGGACCTGCTCGATGCCCTGAGTGAAGAGCTCTCTGAAAAGATCGATCTCATCGTCTCCAATCCCCCTTATATAAGGGAGGTCGACTTCCCGTCCCTGCCTCCGGAAGTGAGGGAACACGAACCCTACGGCGCCCTGGTCGCGGGTCCCGCGGGCACCGAGGTGCACCTGCGCCTTATGCGACAGGCCCCGCGTTGGCTTGCCCCGGGCGGGCGGCTGCTCATGGAGGGGGGGGATGATCAGGTGCACGGGCTGTGCCGTGAAGCGGTCGAGCTCGGGTATGAAGCGGTGGAGGTCCACCCCGACCTCAACGGGAGGTCCCGCATGGTGGAGATGATGGGGTCAGCCCTCCACATTCCATATATATCTTCGGACGCTATGGATTGAGCAGGTAGTCTGTTGGTTTATGTGGAATATGGAGGGCTGACCCCCGGCTTGCGCATCGACCGGAACAAAGTCCTCCCTTGACAGGTCTCATGTCTGAGACGCGGCAGCATATGTAGCATGCATGAAAGCGAGCGGCATCGCAGGCGCATCCGTAGAGGGAATGCCATAGCCGTAAAAAGGCGACAAAGCCTATATATTGATATGTCAAAGGGAAAATAGTAACTAGATATTGTTTTTTGACCTGTTCGGGGCTGGCGGGCGATTTGACTCTCCCGCGACAGGTTTCCTACAATATTAAGGAAGTATAGTCTAGCAAGGCGGTAATCGCGTGGATCATAAGGGTAGGATAGGGACGAGAAAAGCCCTGAAGACCTCCCTCCGTCTGGTACTCCTCCTCGTAGCCCTGGCTCTTCTCATCGGGCAGTCCGCCCCGCCGCTCGGCGCGGATTCCATCACCGAGAAGAAGGATCAGGCTCGCCAGGTGGAGCAGCAGCTCAATTCCCTCCAGAGCGAACTCAACCGACTTACCTCGGAGCTCAACCAGACCCAATCGCGACTTGCTACCCTGCAGGCCAACATCGAGGCCAACCAGGCGCAGTTGCAGGCGGCGGAGGCCGAATACGACCGCTGGCAGGGCATCCTGTCCGAGCGGCTGGTGGCCATGTACAAGGAAGGCAATGTCGCTGCTATCGACGTTCTCCTCGAGTGCGACGACTTCGACACCTTCATCAACTCCTACGACTACATGTCGCGCATCGGAAACCACGACGCCGAGACCATCGTAGCCACCCAGAACCTCATGGCGGAGATCAGGACACGGCGGGCGGAACTGGAGAACTCCAAGGCCGAGTACCAGGCCTACTCGAACAGCCTCCAGAGCCAGAGGAGTTCCATCCAGAGCAAGCTCAACGAGCAGAAAGCCCTCCTGGCCGGGATCGATGCGGAGGTGGCTTCCCTGCTCAGCAGCCGCTACGGCGGGGGCGGTGGCGGAGGAGGCTGGAACATCGGCCCGGTCAACGGCCTGTTTTTCCCGGTGGCGGGGCCGCACAGCTACACCAACGACTGGGGGGCTCCCCGTGCCGTGGGGCGCGCCCATAAGGGGTGCGACGTCATGGCGGATTACGGCACTCCCGTCGTTGCTATCACCGGCGGCAATGTAGTACAACGCAGCGGTGGCAATGCCGGGCTGTATGTCTTCCTGTACGGGGACAACGGGAGCCTCTACTACTACATGCACCTGCAGGACTACGGCGCTTCGGGGCAGGTGAGCGGCGGCGAGATCATCGGCTATGTCGGCGATACCGGGAACGCGCGGGGCTGCCCCCACCTCCACTTTGAGTGGCACCCCGGCGGGGGAGGAGCGGTCAACCCCTATCCCCTCCTGGTGGCCATCGACCGCTAGCATAGGCCTCTATCTCTGCGTACGCGCGTATCCTACCGTAATGAATGCATCATTACGCACGGGCGTAGCCTGTATAGAAACCCCTGCCCGGGGAACTACTGGGTCGGGCGCAGCGAGCCACTGGAAGAAGTTACCCGAAAAGCGTGTCCTTCCCGGCATCTGATGCGAAGTTCTCATCGCGGGCATAGCCCCTACATATAAGGCCAACGAGCCCGAGAACTATGGGGTCGGTTGAAGCAACATCGCAAGCGGCCGAAAAATAGCTGAGAAGCCCGGCGAGCAAGGTGCTCGGAGGAGCTTGCGACGACGACCAGCCTTGTCGCCGGGTCGAATACATATCACAGGCCGCGCGCGCGGAGCGGAGACCGTTACCCCAAGGCTCGGGCTGGAAAAGCACCTACCCAGAGGCCCCGGGCCTCAATCCGATCAGCTCCATCAGGCGCGGCAGGTCCACGCAGCAGTCGACGAGTTCCCGCAACCTGTCAAGCTTTTTCGCCTCGTGGGTGCGCGCGCTCTTGATGATTATGTCCGCGCGCTCGGCGGTGGTGAAGGTGTCCGTGCTGACCAGGATCACGGGGATGCCCAATTCCTCCGCCTTACCCAGGATTATGCTGGAGGGGTAGAGGTTGCCGGTGAGGATAAGGCAGCGGGCTCTGGCCTCCATGGCCGCCAGCATGATGTCGCTGCGGTCGCCGCCGGTGACCACGCAGAGGTTGCGGTGTTTGCGGAAGACGGAAAGGGCGTGCTCCTGGCTCATGGCCCCCACCAGGATATCCTCCACCATTTCGCCGAGGTTGGCCTCCCCCGCAAGGACCTTCCCATCGAGGAGTTCGGCCAGGTCTCCGACGTTTATGGAGGAGAGCAGCCGGTCGACGGGGATCCTTCCCAACACCGGTATACCCTCTTTCTCCAGGCTGGGCGCGATCACCTCCGCTACAAAACTCTCGCGGTTGGGGGGGATGATGTTATAGACCACGCCTACCAGGCTGTCACCGAAGTCGTCCTTGGCCGCCATGACGTTGTCGGCCAGGAAGGCGTCGTCGAATCGCTCCACCAGGATGACCCGGGCGTCGAAGATGGGAGCAAGCTGGTAGGCGGAGAGGCCCAGAAAACGACCCTGCAGCGAGGTGTACGCTCCTTGCGCGATGACCATGTCCTTGCCGCTGCTCACGCGCTTGAAGGCATCCTTTACGCGTTCGACCAGGCCCTCCCCGCCTTCCTGGTAGTAATCGAACACCAGTTGAGGAGTGAGCACCACCGGGCAGATGTCGTCCAGGTCTTCCTTCAGATCGAGGGTGCGGCGCATGAAGGCGGCATCCTCGTCGGTCGTCCGTCCCTCTACCCTGTGATAGCGGTGTCCGACGGGCTTGATGTAGCCCACCTTGAGGTTCTCCTCCTGGAAGCGTTGGCCCAGGCCTATGCACAAGGTATGCAGGCCCGAAAGGCCGACCTCCGAAGTCAGGTAAAGACAGACCATATCTCTCACTCCTCTAGAACTATCCTGGCGTCTGCGGCCAGGCAACCCTTCCCCTCCTCCATGACCCGCAGGGGATTTATGTCCAGCTCGTTTATCTCGGGAAAATCGGTCACCAGCTGGGAGATGCGCAGCACGGACTCGATGACCGCGTCGATATCCGCCGGCGGCTCCCCACGCGCCCCCTGCAGCAGCCAGTAACTCTTGAGCTCGCGCAGCATGTCCATCGCTTCCTCCTCGCTGACCGGGGCCAGGCGGAAGCTTACGTCCTTGAGCACCTCCACATAGATGCCACCCAGGCCGGTCATCAGAAGGGGGCCGAACTGGCTGTCGCGGTTCATGCCCAATATCAGCTCGCGCGAGGGAGGGAGCATCTCCTGCACCAGTACCCCCCAGATATCGGCCTGGGGAAAGAACTTGCGGGTGTTCGCCGTTACCCGCTCATATGCGGAGATGAGTTCGTCGGTGTTGTTGATCCCCACGATCACGCCCCCCACGTCTGTCTTGTGCAGGATCTGGGGGGAGGCGATCTTGACCACCACCGGATATCCGATGTCCCGCCCCGCTTTCACGCATTCCTCGAGGTTGGTGGCGAGAAGGGTGCGCGCTACCGGCAAACCATAGGCATCCAGGATCTCGCGGGCCTCTACCTCCACCAGCTCATTGCGCTGCTGCCCGCGTACCTTGCCGAAGATGCCGCGCACCTTGTCCTTGTCCACGTCGAAGCGCACCCGCGTTTGCCGGGGCCGGGAGAGGAAATCGGTGTAAGCCTTCATGCGGCGCAGGGTGGCCACGGCCTCCTCCGGGAACTGAAAGTTGGGTATGCCCGCCTCTCGCATTATATCCTCGGCCTCGTTTACGTCGTGCCCTCCCATGAACACGGCGAAGACGGTCTTCTGCACCCCGCCGGCGCATTCCGCCACCACACGCGCGGTATCCGAAGCCTTGGTCATGGCCTGGGGGGTCAATATGATCAACAGGGCGTCCACCCCGGGATCTGCGAGCACGCTCTCCAATGCCAGGCGGTAGCGGTCGGCTCCCGCGTCGCCCAGTACGTCCACCGGGTTATAGACGCTGGCTGCCTCCGGGAGGTTCTCTCGGAGGTACCGCGTGGTCTCCTCGCTCAAGCCGGACAAGGTCAACCCGGCGCGCTCCAGGGCGTCGGAGGCGATGATGCCTGGCCCGCCGGCGTTGGTGACCACGCACACCTCGGGACCTGCGGGAGGAGGCTGGGCGGAGAACCCCTGGGCCAGCAGGAACAGATCCTCTATGGTGTCGGCCCGCAGCGCCCCGCATCGGCGAAAAGCGGCGATATAGGCGTTCTCCGAGCCCGCCAGGGTGCCGGTATGGGACGATACCGCGCGCGCCCCCGCCTGGGTCACCCCCGCCTTGAAGATTATCACGGGCTTGGAGCGGCTCACGCGGGTAGTCACTTCGAGGAACCGCTCGCCTTCGGCGACTCCCTCCAGGTAAGCGGCGATGACAGACGTGTTTTCGTCGTTCTCCAACGCCTCCAGCAGGTCGCTCTCATTGAGGTCCATCTTGTTGCCCAGGCTGATGAAGCGTGAAAAGCCGAGGTGGTTATCCTCCGACCACCCGAGTACGGCGGTGCACAACGCCCCGGATTGGGACATGAACGCGACCTTGCCCGGCAGCGGCGCCTTGGTGGCGAAGGTGGCGTTCAAGGGGGTATAGGTGTCGGCGATCCCCAGGCAGTTTGGCCCCAGGACCTCGATGCCCAGGCGTTCGGCTGTCTGGCGCAGCTCAGCCTCCCGGCGGTAGCCGTCCCTGCCTGATTCCTTGAAGCCGGCGGAGATGATCACCGCCGCTTTTACTCCCCGGGAGCCGCATTCCTCCAGGACCTCCTGCACCGCCGCGGCGGGGATAATGATCACCGCCAGCTCCGGGCTCTCGGGGAGGTCGGAAACGGAGGGATAACATGGCAGGGAGAATACCTCCTTGTAAGAGGGATTCACGGGAAAGACTTTGCCCTTATAGCCGGAGTTGAGGATGTTCTCGAGGACCACCCTCCCCACCTTGCCGCTCTTCTCGGAGGCCCCTATAACCGCCAGCGCGGAGGGACGGAACAGCTCCTCCAGCAGTTTGATCTCTCCTTCACCCTCGTTTTCCCGTACCTTTTACCGTGTCCATTATACCCATGCATCTCATGGTTTATGCGGGAATGACCGACTATGGAGGCTGGCGGCATGCGAGCGGCATATAGAACGTGACCTACGACACAAAGACTACTTTGACTGGTGTTTCAGGCTGGCATATAATAGCTTCTTGTTATCCCTGAGCATACGAGCACGCTTCCACGTGCCAGACCGAGATGAGGATGGGAGATGGAGGAGAGCACCTATAAACCGGTCCTGGGCGAATACCGGGAGGAGAAAGAGGACGACATCGTCCTCACCGAGCACGGCTATCAGAAACTGCAGGAGGAGCTCGATCACCTCAAGAACGTAAAACGCTGGGAGGTGGCCAAGCGCATCGAGCAAGCCCGTGCCTTCGGCGACATCACGGAGAATTCGGAGTACGATGACGCCAAGCACGAGCAAGCCTTCGTGCACGGCCGCATCCTGGAGATAGAGAGCATCCTCGACAACGCCCGCATCATCAAGGAAGATGAGATCGACCTCTCGGTGGTGGCCATCGGGTCATCGGTGCGCCTGGAGGACGTGGAGAGGGGCGAGGAGATGCGCCTGCGCCTGGTGAGTGCGGCCGAGGCGCGGGGGGACCAGGGGTGTATCTCCGACCAATCGCCGGTAGGCAGGGCTATAATGGGGCGCAAGGCGGGCGAGGTCGTGGAAGTGCAAGTCCCCTCGGGGGTATTGAAATACCGTATCCTTCATATAGAGCGCTGATCCACGGTCACGACCGGAGCTTAACGGTTAAAGCCATGGATGGCCGCAACCTACAGGGCGACTCGATGCGATCATGATCGGACGCCTTCATGCTGTTTCCGGCCTGTTGCCGGACGGGGAGAAGTTTTTCGGGATGTGAATCTTGTGGGCGATGAGAAGGGACCCGCGGCTTTCCAGGACGAAGGGGATCTGGTCAAGAGGCGCCTGGAGAAGCTGGAGGACTGGAGGGGGCATGGCGTTGAGCCCTACGCCCTGAAATACGCGCGACGCAACACCACTTCGGACATCCGCGACCGTTTCGCGTCACTCGCGGACGGGGAGGATAGCGGCTTCACCGCATCGCTGGCGGGCAGGCTCATGGCCCTGCGGCGCCATGGCAAGGCCTGCTTCGCGGATATCGAGGACCGCGATGGCCGGCTTCAGCTCATGGCCTCCGTGGATTCCCTGGGGCCCGAGCCATACGATATGTTCCAGGAACTGGATATCGGGGACTGGATCGGCGTGGAGGGCACGGTCTTCAAGAGCAAGCGCGGCGAGCTCACGGTGCGGGTCGCGACGTTCGAGCTGCTGAGTAAGAGCCTCCGTCCCCTGCCGGAGAAATGGCACGGCTTGAAGGACGTCGAGCTGCGCTACCGCCAGAGATACCTGGACCTCATGGTCAACCCGGAGGTGAAGAAGAACCTCCTGGTGCGGGTCAAGACCATCCAGGAGCTGCGCCGCTTCCTGGATGCGCGCGGGTTCGTCGAGGTGGAGACCCCCATGCTGCAGCCTATCCCCGGGGGGGCCACCGCTCGCCCTTTCACCACCTTCCACCAGGCCCTGGGCGCGAACCTCTACCTGCGCATCGCCCCTGAGCTGTACCTCAAGCGCTGCATCGTGGGCGGGCTGGAGAAGGTCTACGAGATCAACCGCAACTTCCGCAACGAGGGCATCTCGTATAAGCACAACCCCGAGT
>CAYHAT010000027.1:0-16135 GCA_964354675.1 uncultured Actinomycetota bacterium
CACGCCATCGAACATCCCGATGGTCACGACCGTGTTGCCGGTATCCTCCGGCACTGCTCCTATCCCAGGTATTATCTCCATCTACCTGCGGTCTCTCCCTTCGCGGTCCCATGTCGGTACCTCTGGCTGTCCGTTCCGAACGCCTTTATAGAGTATAGGCCGTTGTCCGTCCATTTCAATCGTCCCCGGCATGTACCCCGCATCCACTTTCCCCTGCCTACATCATGCGCAGGGCGTGAGATATGAAGGGAGATACCTGCGATACCCGGTGCATGCCGATCAACTCCCCGCCTGCGAACACCGCCACCGCATCGCCCTCCATGACCTCCGCATCCACGCGCCTCAGCATTGAGCCCCCAAGCGGTGAGCCGTTACGCACCGCGATCAGCCCTGACTCCGCTACATCCACCCTCTTGCAGCCCTCTACCGCGCGTTCCAGCGGCAGCAGGTAGTCCCTGCCCTTCACAGCACGTTCGCGCATCTCTTCCACGCTCATCGCGTCCTCCACGCCAAAGGGGCCGGATCCCATGCGACGCAGGCGGGAGAGGGTTCCCCCGCAACCTAGTCCGTCCCCCACCCTCGCCGCAAGATCCCTCACGTAAGTACCCGGGGAGCATTCTATTAAGAAGTCCATCTCCGCGCGCGTGCCCCGAACACGGAATGCGCGCATCTCCGACCGGTATACACGTACCGTCCTGCTCTGCCTGGGCACTTCCTCGCCCCTACGCGCGTAGCGGTACAGAGGCTTTCCGCGATATTTTACCGCCGAGAACATGGGAGGCACCTGCTCCACGACACCGACCAGGGAAGCAAGGGCAGCCTGCGCCCGTTCCGGCCCTCCGTCATAGGTGCCCTCAGCGATAACCTCACCCTCTATGTCCATACTGTCGGTGGACAACCCGAGCAGTATGCATCCCTCGTACACCTTGGGATCGCCCGGGACGAACGGGGCGAGCTTAGTGGCTTTTCCGACGAGTATTATGAGCAGTCCGGATGCCATGGGGTCGAGGGTTCCGGTATGTCCGGCTTTGGGGCTGCCTGAGAGTCTCCTGACGGAGGCCACCAGATCGTGGGAGGTCGGCCCGCTGGGCTTGTCCAAGAGCAGCAGTCCGTCCACGGCCTCCTTAATCACTCCTGCCCTGCAGCTCATCCACGAATGCGGCGATGCTCCCCTCTATATCCGAGTCCGAGGTATAACCGGCGGCCATGGCGTGCCCACCACCACCCAGGCTGCGAGCGATCGGCCCCACCTCGAAGCCGTCGCGTGAACGCAGGCTGACCCGCACTTTGCCGTCCTCCAACTCTTTGAACAGGGCCGCCACGCGTGTGCCGCGCACGGAGCGCAGGTGATCGATGAGGTCCTCCGTTTCGGGCAGGACCGCCCCGGTCTCAACAAGGTCCATTTGGGTTATATAGCTGTATGCCAGTTCGCGGTCCTCCACAACCTTTATCCGCTGCAAAGCCCGTCCCAGAAGCCGGGTGTAAGCAAGTGACTGGTTATCGTAGACCTCCTTCACCACCTGGAAGATATCTGCGCCCGCCGCGGTCAACTCGGAAGCGATGGCGAAGGTCTCTGGCGAGGTATTGATGTGTTGGAAACGGCCGGTATCGGTGACCACCCCGGTGTACAGGCAGGTCGCGATATCAGGTCCCATGGGCCAACCCGCCTCCTTGATAATTTTGAATACGAGCTCCGAAGTGGAGGACGCGCAGGCATCCACCAGGTTCATCCCGGCATAGAGCTGGTTGTCCTCATGGTGGTCGATGTTCAAAAGCATTGCGGCGCTCGCCGCCTTATCCTGCAGCGGTCCGAGACGTTCGAGGTTGCTGCAGTCCAGGGCGACGAACAATTCCAGGCCGCCCTCCATCTCATCCGGGTCTACGAGCAGCTCCCGGCCCGGCAGGAAGGCATACTGTGGTGGATATTTCCAGGGCTCCGGCATGCAGGGAAACACCCGCTTGCCCGACCTGCTCAGCACCATGGCCAACCCGAGCAGGGAACCCACGCTGTCCCCGTCCGGATTTACGTGGGAGCTGATCCCGATCGCCTCCGCATTCATCAACGCGTATATAACCGATCCCAGCTTGCTCATATCCCGTTCCTCTTCCAACTCGTGCAGTATGCCCTGCAGCCTCTCACTCACCTCGGGGCCATGGTCAAGGATTATCTTAAGCTCTGGCGTATAGCGCATGCGTACCCGTTGTCCCAGTTCCTTGCGCAGAAAGCCTCTTGCTTTCTCGAGGACCTCCATGGCCGTTTCCACATCTTCCTCCGAGCCCATCAAGCTCACCCACAACTTAGCCTGGCGGAGGTCGGGAGTGACCTCCACTGAAGTGACGGTCACGAACCCGATGCGAGGGTCCTTCATCTTCTCCAGCAGTATCTCTCCCAGGGCTTCCTTGCAGGCCTCGTTGACCCTCTTGATGCGGTCGGGTATCACTTC
Organism: uncultured Actinomycetota bacterium; assembly: GCA_964354675.1. GTDB lineage: Bacteria > Actinomycetota > Geothermincolia > Geothermincolales > RBG-13-55-18 > SURF-21. The sequence continues at coordinate 2,445 of CAYHAT010000027.1, forward strand.
GATCACCTCGCTCAGCGGCCGCTTACTCTCAGGGCGTAAAGATGGTGATGGGGGAGTCGAGGACCTCTGCCTTACCCATCGCCCTTACGCTGCGGTCCACGTTGTTCAGCATCTCCCGCACCGCATACTCGCTGTTGCTCACGCAGGTTATCCCCAGGCTGCTTACCTGCCACAGGTCTTGTTTATCGACCTCGGCGACTGCAACGTTGAAGCGATTGCGGGTACGCTCGATGATGGACTTGATCACCTGGCGTTTTTCCTTGAGGGTCCGGCACTGGGGCATATACAGTTCGATCCTCAGCGCGCCTATGTACATGGCGATGACCTCCTCAGGAGTCGGCCGTTTCACCGCTCCTGGGTATCTCGCGCATCTCGATGACCTCTATTACGTCGCCTTCCTTGACGTCCTGGAAGTTCTCCAGACCGACCCCGCATTCGTACCCCGTCGCAACGGATCGCACGTCGTCTTTGAACCTGCGCAACGAGGAGACTCCGCCCTCGTACACGATAGAGCCATCCCGCACCAGCCTCACCCGGGAACTCCTGTTTATCTCCCCCTCTTTCACATAAGACCCTGCGATGGCACCCTGGCGAGGCACGCGGAAGACGGCCCGCACCTCGAGCTCGCCTACCTTTACCTCCTCGAACTCCGGCTTGAGCATGCCCACGAGGGCGGCCTCCAGCTCCTCCAGCAGCTGATAGATGACCCGGTATGTCCGGATCTCGACTTTCTCCCTTGCTGCTATATCCTGCACGCTGGAATCCGGTCGCACGTTGAACCCGATGACCACCGCGTTCGACGCCCTGGCCAGCATGACATCGTTCTCGTTGATGGCCCCCACCCCGGTATGGATGATGTTTACCACTATCTCTCCCACCTTGATCTTTGCCACTGAGTCCCTCACGGCCTCCACCGAACCCTGGGTGTCGCCCTTGATGATCAGGTTGAACTCCTGTACCTCGCCTTCCTGTATCTGGCGGAAGAGGTCCTCCAGGGAGAGCGTGGGCACCGCATTGCGGTCGTCGAGCGCCCTCTCCCGCATGAGCCTGGACTCGGCCATGGCCCGGGCTTTCTTCTCGTCCTCGACGACCGCGAACTCGTCTCCCGCCTCCGGTACCATGTTCAGCCCCAGTATCTCCACCGGGGTGGAGGGGCCGGCTTCCTGTATCGTCCTACCCTTATTATCGATGAGCGCTCTTACCCTGCCGTAGGTCTTCCCGGCCATCAAGGCGTCTCCGCGCTTCAGTGTACCCCGCTTCACCAGCAGCGTGGCCACCGGGCCACGCCCCTTGTCCAGGCGTGCCTCGATTATATTCCCGCTGGCGGGGGCCCCGGGATTAGCCCGGTAATCCTGGATCTCCGCCAGGAGGATTATCATCTCCAGAAGATGGTCCAGGTTTGTCCCCTGCTTGGCCGATATATCCGCATATACCGTTTCCCCGCCCCATTCCTCCGGCAGCAGGTTGAACTCGGTGAGCTGCTGGCGTACGCGGGTCGGGTTGGCCTCCGGTTTGTCTATCTTGTTCACGGCTACCATGATCGGTACCTCTGCCGCCCGCGCATGGTCGATGGCCTCTATGGTCTGCGGCATCACGCCGTCGTCGGCCGCTACCACGAGTATGGCGATATCGGTCACCTTCGCGCCCCTCGCCCTCATCGCGGTGAATGACTCGTGGCCCGGGGTATCGATGAAGGTTATGGCCTTCCCCTCGTATTCCACCACCGAAGCCCCGATATGCTGGGTGATCCCCCCCATCTCCTGATCGGTGACAGCGGTGTTGCGGATGGCATCCAGAAGGGACGTCTTGCCGTGGTCAACGTGTCCCATCACCGTGACCACGGGCGGCCGCGGCTGCAGGGATCCCGGGACGTCCTCGAAGGCCGTCAATTCCTCCACGGCACGAGACTTCACCTCCAGGTTCACCCCCAGTTCTTCCGCCACCAATGCCAGGGCGTCCGCGGTAATGGCCTGGTTCACGGTGATCGTCTCGCCCATGCTCATAAGTATGGAGATTATCTTGGAGGGCGTCTTCCCGACCTTTTGGGCGAAATCCCTCACGGTTATCCCCTCGGGAACGCGCAGCTTCTTTTTCATCGGCTTGGTGCCGGGCTCGCGTGGGGCGGGTGGCCTTTCCGTGCGGGGCGCCTCGCGCCTTTGCGGCCGCTTTCCTGAGGGGGGCCTGCCGTGCTGCCGGCCTCGGTCCGGTGGACGCCCCGGCTTCTCGGGGGCCGTAAGCGGTTTTCCCGGCGCCTTGGGCTTCCCGGTGGATTGCCCCCCGGAGGTCGGGGCTTTCGGCGTCGCCGCGGCGACTTCGCCGGATCCCGGGCCTGCCTCGGCCTTCACCGCCTCCTTCTTTGCCGGCGGGGCCGGCGGGGCCTGCGGGGCTGGCGGTGATGTCTTGGTAGCGGCAGGCTTGAGCTGTTTTTCGGCTCTACGTGCAGGCGGGGCCTTGGCTTTCTTCTCCTCGACCTTCTGTGCCGGTGCAGGCTTCCCGGCCGCGCCATCCTTTGCGACTGGCTTTTTCTTGGGCTTTTCTGCTTTTGCTTTGCCCAGTTTCTTGACGACCGCTTTCTCGGCCTCCTCACTCAGCGCAGAGAGGGGGTTTTGGATGTCTTCACCCATGGACTTCAGGACCTCCAGCAGCTCCTTGCTGGTCATCCCGAGTTCCTTAGCCAATTGGTGGACTCTTTTTCCCGCCATGCTGACTCCCTGTTCGGCCCCTCTGAGGCCATATTAAACAATAAACGATGCCCGGCTGGAAGGCCTTTGCACCTATTTCTCTTCCTCGGCTTGTTCCTCTTCGCCGTCGGTCGGGGTCATCTCTTCCTTTTCCGCGGCTTTCTCCTCTTCCTCAACTTCTGTTGTCGCGTCCTCGACCTCCGCTGCATGCTCTCCATCCGCGAGGGCGGTATACTCTTCCGTCTCGAGCTCACCCTCTACCGGCCCGGATCCATCCTCTTCCTCCGCGTGTGCGGTGTATCCCTCCCGCTCGTTTTTGGCTTGGGATTCACTCTTGATATCTATCCGCCACCCAGTCAGCTTGGCCGCCAGGCGCGCGTTCTGTCCTTCCTTGCCGATGGCCAGCGAGAGCTGGCTGTCGGGAACGATGACTTCGGATAGTTCCTCCTCCGGAAATACGTATACTTCCTTGACCCTGGCGGGGCTCAGCGCGTTGGAGACGAACTCCCTGGAGTCTTCTTTCCAGGGGATTATGTCCACCTTTTCCCCCTTCAGCTCGTTGACCACCATGCGCACCCGCGAACCCCTGGCACCCACGCAGGCACCCACCGGGTCGATATTACGGTCGTGTGAGACGACGGCGATCTTGGAGCGGCGCCCGGGTTCCCTGGCCACCGCCTTTATCTCTACGTATCCCTCGGCGATCTCCGGCACCTCCAATTCGAAGAGGCATTTCAAGAGTCCCGGGTGGGTACGCGATACCAGGATCTGGGGTCCCTTGCTGGTCTTGCGGACCTCCACGATATAAACCTTGATGCGCATGCCGTGCCGGTATCTCTCTCCCGGCATCTGCTCGGACACCGGGAGTAGCGCCTCCACCTTGCCCAGGTCGACCAGGGTATAGCGCTGGTCCGACTGCTGTACGATACCGGTTACGATATCCCCAGCCTTTTCGCGGTATTCCTCGAACATGAGGTCCCTCTCCGCCTCCCTGATACGCTGCAGGATCACCTGCTTGGCGGTCTGGGCTGCGATCCTGCCGAAGTTGCTCGGGGTGACCTCCTCTTCCCTCGTCTCGCCGGATCCCTCGTCCTCTATCTCCGCATAAACATGTATGGAGCCGGTTTCCCGGTTCACCTCCACCCTGGCTTCCTCCTCGGTGGTGTAGTTCTTCTTGTATGCCGATAGCAGGGCAGCCTCCAGTGCCCGGATCACCGTCTCCGCGTCGATGCCCTTCTCGCGCTCTATCTGGCGCAGCGCCTCCAGCCATTCCACATTCAAATGAACTACCTCCGCCTCCGTCCGCCTGTCCCCGCCAGGGGGCCTGTCCTTGTCGGGTGCTTGCCCCTACCAGGGGGCATCGAAATATAGCTTGGTCTTCTTCAGGGCCTGGTAGGGAAACGCGATCTCCTCTCCGTCCACGAAAACGGTTATCCCCTCTTCGTCGGCAGCCAACAGCCGGCCGCGCATCTTCTGCCGTCCCTCGAAGGCCTGGCGTAACAAGACCTCTACTTCTCTGCCCAGGAAACAGCCGAATTCCCGGGGTTTGCGCAGCACGCGCTGCAGCCCAGGCGACTCCACCTCCAGGTTGTATCTCCCGCTGATGATGTCCTCTACGTCGAGAAAACGGCTTATCTCCTCGCTCATCTCCCCGCAGGTATCGACGTCGATGCCTCCTTCCCGGTCAAGACACACCGTCACCACCAAGCGCTTGCCTCTCCTCTCCACGTCAACCGAGACCAGACGTATGCCCGCATCGGCCATGAGAGGGTCGATCAACTCCTCCAGGCGGTTCTCGATATCCTTTAGGGCCTGGCCGTGCATGCTACCACCTCATCATCAAATAAAAAGTGGGCACTTGCCCACTCGGCTCCCATGTTGCGCTCTTTTCCTTATGGAGTATAGCACATCCTCCTTTTTCCAGGCAACCGAGCATGAGGCCCTTACAGGTACTTTTATCAGGGAAAACCTCTCTTGCATGCCAGGTTAGCGGACGGACTCTTTGCACTGTTTTACGCTCCTTTCCAGGCGCGCGTGGGCAGGCAATATCTTATGGCTTCGGGCCTGTGGCGCGCTTATAATAATTAGCGTTATCTAAGAAGCGAGGAAAGGAACAGGACTTCCATGGACAGGTACGATATGGAAAAGATCCGCAACGTAGCTTTCTTCGGCCACGGGGATTCCGGCAAGACCTCACTGGCCGAGGCTATGTTGTTCAACGCCACTATCATAAAACGCATGGGCCGCGTGGATGAGGGCAACACCACGAGCGATTTCGAACCGGACGAGCAGAAGCGCGGTATCTCGGTAAAAGCAACTCCCCTGGTCCTGGAGTGGAAGGGCTACAAGATAAACCTCCTGGACACCCCCGGGTTCGCGGACTTTATCGGAGAGGTGACCTCTACCCTGCGGGTGATCGACGGTGCGGTTTTCGTTATCTCCGCCGTCGCCGGCGTAGAGGTTCAGACGGAGCTCATCTGGAAGATGGCGGACGGCTACGGTTACCCGCGCATCGTGTTCATAAACAAGATGGACCGGGAGAACGCAAGCTTCCAGCGCTGCCTCGACGGTCTCGAGCAGCTCTACGGTTCCCGCGTGGTGCCATTTCAACTCCCCATCGGCGAGGAACATGATTTCCGCGGCGTCGTGGACCTCATCGCCGCCAAGGCCTACATCTACGGCGAGGACGGGAAGGCGCAGGAGGAGGACATACCAGAGGAGATGTCCAAACAGGTGCAAGCGGCACGCGATAAGGTGATCGAGGGGGCCGCCGAGGCCAACGACGATCTCATGGATAAATACCTCGAGGGAGAAGAGCTTGCGGAGGAGGAAGTGCTTTCCGCCCTGCTCAACGGCGTCTCTGAAGGCACCATCGTGCCCGTGCTCTGCGGCAGCGCCACCCACAACATCGCCATAGAGCTGCTCGCCAACGCCATGGTGAACTCCCTTCCCTCGCCCGCCCGCTTGGAGGAGATCCTCGGCACGAAAAAGGGCGGCGACGAGGAGATAGCCTTCAAGGCCAGGGACGATTCTCCCCTGGCGGCCTTGGTCTTCAGCACCATTTCCGATCCCTACGTCGGGAAACTTACCTACTTCAGGGTGTTCTCGGGCACCCTCACAGCTGACAGCACGATATACAACCCCAACCGCGATAAGGAAGAGCGTATAGGGCAGGTGTTCATCGTCCGCGGTAAAAACCAGATAACCGTGCGCGAGATACCTGCCGGGGACATCGGCGGGGTGGCAAAGCTCACCGAGACCACGACCGGTGACACCCTTTGCGACAAGGACAGGCCGATCGTGCTTCCGACCATCAAGTTCCCGGAACCCATCATGTCCCTTGCCGTCGAGCCCAAGACCAAGGGTGACGAGGACAAGCTCTCCGTAGCACTTTCGCGCTTGAGCGACGAGGACCCCACCTTCAACGTGCGCCGCGACACCGATGTCAAGCAGACCATTATCTCGGGTATGGGTGAGGCGCACCTGGACATCATGATGGAGCGCATGTCACGCAAGTTCGGGGTCAACGTGAACACCGAACTACCGCGCGTAGCCTACAAGGAGACCATACACAAGAGCGCGCGGGCCGAAGGAAAGCACAAGAAACAGACGGGCGGCCATGGGCAGTTCGGTATAGCCTGGGTGGAACTGGAGCCGCTCGAGAGGGGCGCCGGCTTCGAGTTCGTGGACAAGATCGTGGGAGGCGTGATCCCCCGACAGTTCATCCCCTCGGTCGAGAAGGGTGTGCGCAAGGCCATGGAGGAAGGGTTCCTCGCCGGCTATCCCGTCGTGGACTTCCGGGCCAAGGTCTACGACGGCAAATACCATCCCGTGGACTCGTCCGACATATCATTCCAGATAGCGGGCTCCCTGGCCCTGAGGAACGCCATGGACGAAGCCGACCCTTATCTTATCGAGCCTATTATGGACGTCGAGATCCTCGTGCCCGAGGCGTACATGGGCGACGTCATCGGCGACCTCAACGCGAAACGCGGGCGCATACTGGGCATGGAATCGGAGGGAGGCCTCCAGCTCGTACGCGCCCAGGTGCCCATGGCCGAGATGCTGCGCTACTCCATCGACCTGCGCTCCACAACCGGCGGCAGGGGCACCTTCAGCATGTCGCTCTCCCATTACGAGGAAGTCCCTTCCCACATCTCTTCCAAGATCATCGCAGCCGCCAAGGAAGAGAAAAAAGACTGAGCCTGGGGCCGGACCCGAACGGTTCCGCATCAGGCAGGCCTGTATCCTGTATGTTCATGCATCACGACAGACGATACGTGAACCTCAAGGGGGTGAGTTGTTTATGCCTCTGGCAAAGAAAGCGCGTCTGGCTTTCACCCGCGGTCTCACCATGGCCAACCTCTTCAAACACTCCGCGCGCATCTACGGTGACCTCGAATTGGCACTTCTCGAAGAACCTCTTCGCTATGGCGTTATGTCTGGGGATACCCTGACCTATAACTCGGCTGCGCGCCTGGCTTCGCACATGGCTCACGCCCTGGAGCGCCTGGGGGTCAAGAGAGGTGACCGCGTGATCATCTGCCCCTCCAACGGCATCGATGTCCCCCTGGTGGCCAACGCCGTGATGATGCTGGGAGGGATAGCGGTACCGCTCAACTTCATGCTCAGGGGACGGGAGATCGCGTACATCGCGCGTAACTGCGGGGCACGTTTCCTCATCACGGACCGCGAGGTCTTCTACGGTAATATCCGCGACAAGGGGGCGGTGCCGGGGATCGAGGAATGGGCGATGACCGGTCCCGCGGATGAGGTGGCCGAGGGATTCCGTTCCCTGGACGACCTCATGAACGGCACCCCACCCCGTTTCGAACCGGTGATCACAGGGGCGGACGACGTTGTCGGCATCTTCTACACCTCCGGCACCACCGGTTTTCCCAAGGGCGCCATGACCACGTCGCGCGGCTTGCTCACCGGGCAGAAATACGCAGCTCTTGCGCTGCCCGTAGGCTCGAAGGATTTCGGCATCCACTGCCTGCCCCTCTCTCATCTCTTTGGCTACGGTATCTGCATCATGGGACTGGTGGCGGGCATGAAGGGTTATATGATGAAGCATTTCGATCCCGTCAAGGTGCTCAAGGCAATAGAGGAGTTCAAGGCCACCGTCTTCGTGGGCGTGCCGGTGATGTACCAGAGCCTGTTCGAGTCGGGCGTGGAGGACTACGACCTGTCGAGCATGCGCTTCTGGGCTTCCTCGGCCGATGCCATGCCGCAGGAATACATCGACCGCGCCAGAGAGTTGGGCTCGTCTTTCAGGTTGGGGCCCTTCCGCGCCAGCTCGATATTCGCGGAGGCCTACGGCATGGTGGAGCTTTCCGCCATCGTTTCCCTGAAGTTGGCCGTGACTGGACTGCATTGGCCTAAAGGATGCGTGGGCATACCCATCTTCCCCATCCGGGCCAGGGTGGTGGACGATGCCGGGGAGGCACTGCCCCATGGAGAAGTCGGCGAGCTGTTGGTCAGTGGTCCGGGCGTGATGAAGGGCTACTGGAACAACCCCGAGGAGACCTCGCAGGCCATTGAGGGTGCATGGCTGCATACAGGAGACATGGCCCGAAAGGACAGGTGGGGCAGGATCTTTTTCGTGGACCGCAAGAAGGACGTCATCAAGTGCGGGGGCTACTCGGTGTTCTCGGTAGAGGTAGAGCAGGATATCCTGGCCCATCCCGATGTGCTGGAGGCGGCTGTGGTCGGAGTGCCCCACCCCGGCAAGGGGCAGGCCCCGGTGGCCGTGGTCTGTCTAGAGGAGGGAAGCGGACTCTCAGAGGACGCACTGTTGCAATGGTGCCGGGAGAACATCGCCCCTTACAAGCTACCGCGCCGCGTGCACATCGTCCCCCCGGGAGAGATGCCTTACGGCGTTACCCTCAAGGTCCTCAAGCGGGAGCTGCGACAGCGCTACATCGCCGATTTCGATGCGGTTGCAGAGGAAACACCGGGGACAACGACCCCCGTTCTTTAGTGGTCACCCGTCAAGACGAGAAGCCGCTTTCATCCATCCTGAGCCGGCAACGCCTCGATGCTGCGCCGCAGTCTCTCGTAGGTATCCGCGATGGTCTCCGGCATCACCTTGGACTCGCCCACTACGGGCATGAAGTTGGTATCACCTTGCCAGCGCGGTACGATGTGCATGTGGATGTGCTCGTCGAAACCAGCCCCGGCAGCCTTGCCCAGATTTACACCCAGGTTGAAGCCCTGGGGCTGCATCTCTTTCTTGATGGCCTTTACCGCCAGGGTGGTGAGGTCCATGATCTCCCTCTTCTCCGCTTCTGAGAGTTCCTCCAGGTCGCCGATATGGCGGTAGGGCGTCACCATGACATGACCTGTGTTGTAGGGATAGAGGTTCATGATGATGAAAGCGACCTCGCCACGGTGCAGGATAAGGGCTCCCCGGTCGTCGCCGCCGTCGGGCTTGGTGCAGAATATGCACCCCTCTTTGCGGATGTCCTCGATGTTGCGCACGTAACCTATCCTCCAGGGCCTCCAGAGCCTCTCCATCAATCCTCCCAGCCGCCCGTTCTCCTCTCCCTCACCATGGCCTGCGTCCTGGCGAGGAACTCCTCCAGGGGCACTCCTCTTAAGTCCTTGCCGCTGCGGTCGCGCACGGAGATGGCATTGTCCTCGATCTCTCTGTCCCCCACCACGAGCGAGAAAGGCACCTTCTGCATCTGGGCCCGGCGGATCTTCATGTTCACCGTCTGGCGGTCATCGTCCACCTCCGCCCGCAGCCCGCCCTCACGCATGATGCGCTCCACATCGCGGGCGTAGTCCAGGTGCCGGTCGGCCACGGGAATGATCACCGCCTGCACCGGGGCGAGCCAGAGGGGGAACTCTCCCGCGTAATGCTCTATCAGCACGCCATAGAAACGCTCGATGCCCGCCAGTACCACGCGGTGGATCATGACCGGGCGGTGGGGTTGGTTGTCCGGACCCGTATAGGTGAGGTCGAAGCGCTCCGGTAGATTGAAATCGGCCTGTACCGTGGGGCCCTGCCATGACCGGCCGATGGCATCCTTGAGCTTGACATCTATCTTGGGGCCGTAGAACACCCCCTCCCCGGGGTCCACGGTGTAGGTGATGCCCGTATCCTCCAGCGAGTCTCGCAAGGCCGCCGTGGCCTTATCCCAAAGCGCGTCGCTGCCCACGGATCTCTCCGGACGGGTGCTCAGATAGACCTCGAACTCCTCGAACCCGAAGGCGCGCAAGGAATAGAAGGCGAAATCCAGGCACTCCCCGACCTGTTCCTCCAGCTGCTCCTCGGTGCAGATTATATGGGCATCGTCCTGCGTGAAGCCGCGCACCCGCATCAGTCCGTGCAGCACCCCAGAGCGCTCATAGCGGTATACCGTGCCCAGCTCGAAATACTTCAAGGGCAGGTCGCGGTAACTGCGGGGGTGTGTCTTGTAGATGAGCAGATGTCCGGGGCAGTTCATGGGCTTCACCACGTATTCCATCCCGTCCTTTTCGAAGAAATACATGTTCTCCTTGTAATAATCCATGTGCCCCGAGGTATGCCAGAGCTGTCCCTTGAAGAGGTGTGGGGTGATGACCATCTGGTACCCCCGCCGCCTGTGTTCATTCTTCAGGAAATCCTCGATGACCTCGCGCAGGACTGCTCCCTTGGGATGGTAGAAGACCACGCCGGGGCCGGCCTCCTCGTGGAAGCTGAAGAGGTCCAGCTCCTTTCCCAGCCGGCGGTGGTCGCGCCGCTCCGCTTCCTCCAGGAAATGCAGATAGGCGTCGAGTTCGCCCGCATCGTCGAAGGCGGTGCCATAGATGCGCTGCAGCATGGGACGCTTCTCGTCCCCCCTCCAGTAGGCGCCGGCCAGGTTGAGCAGCTTGAAATAGCGCAGCCTCCCCGTCGAGGCGAGGTGCGGGCCGCGGCAAAGGTCCACGAAGTCGCCCTGCCTGTAGAGTGTGACCTGGTCATCATCTATCTCATCCAGCATCTCGACCTTATATTCCTGCCCCTGGTCGCGGAAGAAGCGCACCGCTTCCTCACGGTCCCATACCTCCCTGAGCACGGGCAGCCCTCTTTTCACTATCTCGGCCATGCGTTCCTCGATGCGCGGGAGGTCCTCGGGCGAAAGGCTTCCTGTGAGGTCGAAGTCATAGTAGAAGCCCTCGGCGATGGCCGGTCCGATCGCGAGCCTGGTGCCGGGGAAGAGCTCCATCACCGCCTGGGCCATGACGTGCGAAGCGGTATGGCGATATACCTCCGCCGCTCCTTCGTCACCCCAGGTGACCACCGCGAGCTCCCCCTCCTCCAGGGGTGCCGTAAGATCTACCAGGCGCCCGTTCAGACGCGCCGAGAGCGCCGCCTCGGCTTTGCGCGGGTCCAGGTCCAGCAACAGCTCGCCGACGGTCATATGGGGAGATGCTACGACCTCGGCCGAACCGTCGACCACTATCTTCAAGGGATCCTCCTAGATATTCTCCAGTGCGATCTCCAACTCCACGTCTTCGAGGTGGGTTATAGTACCCTCGGTTATCAGCTTCACCCTGCAACGCACGTCGCCACCCCTTGTCCTCATGTCTTGTCCGAGGAGGGCCACGATCTTCATGGCATAGGTGATATCGTTGCGGCCACGTGCATGGATGCGGGGGTGCAGTCCCTTGGCAAGATGGTCGGTCAGGTTGCGCATGATCTCCACGCCATCAGAGTCAGCGGATATCACAACCGGCTCGGAGAGCAGGGTTTCCTCTTCCTTGGTCTTGAGGTCCTCCTTTTCTCGCCTCATCCTTGCGATCTCTTCCTCGGAGACCATCAAAGCCTCCAGGTCTTCGAAGACGAATCCGCATTTCAGGCAGAACTGGGTGTCCAGGGGGCTCATCTCCTGGCAGCTGGGGCAGCATAGTCTCGAGCCCTGGTGCTTCTCTCGCATGCGCTTAGCGGCGTCGTCTATCTCCTGCGACCTCAGCTGTACGTAGAAACGCGTATAACACAGGGAGCAGAATTCGGCATCGTCGGGATTTTCAGCCTGACACTTGGGACATTTCATAGTTTACCTCCGGGCAATACCCTCTCCAGCACCGGCCACTCAAGTTCCCTTCCGGGACAGATCCCGCAAAACGTTGCGCGGCCTTGTGGCGGAGCAACTGGCCCACGTCGCCGCACCGATCGCCTGGGATCGATGGAAATCTCCAGCATATATGGTCTATGGCCACCCGGCCTTTATGCATGGTGGGCGCGGAGGGGATTGAACCCACGACCTCTTCCGCGTCAAGGAAGCGCTCTCCCACTGAGCTACGCGCCCGTACCGCTAACATTCTGTGCGATTTCGGGCCTTTTAGCAACCGGGTCGTAGCCGTATCCCGCCGCTCAAAGCAGCGTCCTCAAATGCCGAATTAAACAATATGACGGGCTATAAGAACATGGATATATATGCGAGGCTGTCTCGCAATCGCCTGCGACTGGCGTCTGCGGTCGCCGTTTTCACGGCGACCATCATGGCTCTATCGGGAGTGGGGCTTTACCTGTTGCATGCTGCCCTGGATTTCAATATCGATTTCTGGCTTTTGTTGACCCTGTTCTGGCTCTTATGCCTGCTCTACGTAGCCCTGCGCTATGCCCTGGGAGGCAGGTGGGTCCTGAAGGGTGTGACCACCCTGCCTGAGTGGCAGACCGAACCACGCCTGGAAAGCGCCCTGATGGCCGCTTCTCTGGCAAGCGGCATGGACGACCGCATCCGCCTGTTCGAGATCCCCGATGAGGATATCAACTCCTTCTCTTTATCCCTGCCAGATGGTACTTTCGCCCTCTTCGCTACCCGAGGCATCGCCCGCAAGATACCGGAGAGCGAACGGGTGGCCGTCATGGCTCACGAGATCGCCCACATACAGTCCGGTGATACGAATATCTATACCATCATGATCCGCCTGGCCGGCCACCGGCATCTCAAGAGGATGGTCAAAGGCCTGCCGGGTAAGGGTTTCGATCCACTCAAGTCTTTTCTTGCACTCATTGTATTCGCCATCTTTGCCATACTTACAGGTTTCTTTGTGCTCAGGTTAAGCGTAGGGGATAACAGCATGTCTTCGAGGATCGCTTTCTGGTTTCTGTTTATCACTTCTCTCATCGCTTTCGTCGCTTTCCTTCCCCTCATCCTGAACGTCCTCCTTAAAGTCATCCTGGACAATGAGAGAGAGTATTATGCTGACCTGCAGGCCGTCTTCCTTACCCGGGACCCGGTAGCGGTCTATGAGGCGATCAAGTCCGCAGCGGAAGATGTGCGCGACGTATTGATCCTGCCCGCCTGCTTCGATGCGTTGTTGTTCTGTCCGGTGATCGACTACTCCTCCTACCGGCCCTTCCGCACCCAGCCGACCATGGCAGACCGCATGGAGCGCTTAAAGGACGCCTTTCCGACTATTGACATCTGATTAACCGGAAAGATAGTCCTCTCGGGAGGTCCCGATATCTACGGCTCGCTTTCCCTGCGGCCTCAGCTGACTTCCTTCGTGACTGAACACTACACCCCGCAGAGGAAAGGATAATCCGTTATCCGAAACCAGAAGCCCTCCGAAGAGGGCTTTTCATGTGCTGGAGGCGGCGACCGGATTTGAACCGGTGATCAAGGTTTTGCAGACCTTTGCCTTACCACTTGGCCACGCCGCCGCTATTCTTTGCTGCTACCACGGCTCTTGCGGCAAAAAGGTAGGCGCATGTTCGCCTACCTGTATGGCTGGAGCGGAAGACGGGATTCGAACCCGCGACCCTCACCTTGGCAATCCATTAATGCCATTTTACGGTGTTTTGCCATCTTTCTCAATCCTGTGCTTGAACTGCAATTATAGCCTTTTCAACTTAACCGTTATTATCCATGTCTTGCGGGTTTTTATCACGACTCGTTAGATATCCGTTATGTATAAATTAAAAACACTTTATCAGGAATAATATTGAGCTGGATATTATTAGTTTGATGGATACTAACATATCTGACCACAGGGTGTGGTATCTGCAACTAGGGGTAACGCTTAGAGAAGAAA
>CAYHAT010000028.1:0-16019 GCA_964354675.1 uncultured Actinomycetota bacterium
CCGCGAGGGGGGCCGTACCGTGGGAGCGGGAAGGGTCACGGAGATAAAGAAGTGATATGGCAAAACAGAAGCAGAAGATAAGGATAAGACTCAAAGCCTACGACCACGAGATAGTCGACCGGTCCGCGAAGCAGATCGTGGAGACGGCCAGGCGCACGGGTGCGTCCATCTCCGGTCCGGTGCCTTTGCCGACGGAGAAACATGTGTACTGCGTGATACGCTCGCCCCACGTGAACAAGGATTCACGGGAGCATTTCGAGATGCGCGTACACAAGAGGCTCATAGATATCATGGAGCCCACACCCAAGACGGTGGATTCGCTCATGCGCATGGACCTGCCGGCCGGAGTGGATATCGAGATAAAGTTGTGAGCTTTGCCCCGGCGCCGGCTGAAGACGCGGAGTCGCGCCGCTGAGAGGTGGGTAAGTTGAAGGGAATCATCGGAAAAAAGATAGCCATGACCCAGATCTTCACCGAGGAAGGGAAGGTCATCCCCGTAACGATGGTGGAGGCCGGCCCCTGTATGGTGACCCAGATCAAGACCGTCGAGAGGGAGGGCTACGACGCCCTGCAGCTGGGGTTCGGCGCCGTGAAGGAGAAGAAGGTGAGCAAGCCTCAAAAAGGCCACTTCGAGAGCAAAAACCTGGAACCTCGGCGCCACCTGGCCGAGTTGCGGGTGGAGGACCCGGCGGGCTACCGGTTGGGCCAGGAGATCACCGTGGACATATTCGCCAAGGGTGACCACGTGGATATCACCGGGAGGTCGCGCGGCAAGGGGTTCGCAGGAGTGATCAAACGCTACAATTTTCGGGGAGGGCCCGCCTCACACGGTGCGCATTTCCACCGCGCTCCCGGGGCAATCGGTGCCTGTGCCACGCCTTCCCGGGTCTTCAAGGGCACGCGCATGCCCGGCCGCATGGGAGCGGAGAGGGTCACCGCCCTCAACCTGGAGATCGTGGACGTGAAGACGGAGCGCAACATCCTGCTCCTCAGGGGCAGCGTTCCCGGCCCGGACGGAGGCCTTCTGCTCATCCGGGAATCGGTGAAGACACGCAAGAAGCGCAAGAGCAGAGCGCACGTCCTCACCTGATGCATGGGAAGAGAGATGAAAGAGGCACCGTTACGCGGTGGCAAAGGAGATAGCGGCGGGATATGGAGGCCGTGTGGGGATTTTCTCTGAGAACGGAGATCTTGCGAGGAAAAAGGATCCTCGCACGGATGTAAGGATGAGACAGGAACGAGAAGGATCATGAAGGAAGTACCGATCTACGACATAGAAGGCAACAAGAAGGGTGGCGCGCAGCTGGATGATTATTACTTCGGTTGCGAGGTGAACATACCCGTCATGCACCTGGTGGTCCGCCGCCAGCTTGCCGCCGCGCGCAGCGGCAGCGCCTCCACCAAGTCCCGCAGCCTGGTCAGGGGCGGAGGCCGGAAGCCCTGGCGCCAGAAAGGCACCGGCAGGGCTCGCGCCGGTTCCATCCGCTCCCCGCTGTGGAGGGGAGGCGGCACGGTGCACGGACCACAGCCGCGGGATTTCAGCTTCAAGGTGAACCGCAAAGTGCGCAAGCTGGCGCTGCGTTCGGCCTTGAGCGCCCGGGCGGAGGAGGACCAGGTGATGGTGCTCGAAGATTTCACCTTGAGCGAGCCCAGGACCAAGTTGGCCGCCTCAATGTTCCAGGCCTTGGGAGTCGAAGACTACGTTCTCCTGGTACTGACGGAGGAGGATGAGAACCTTATCAAGTCCATGCGCAACCTCCCTTTCGTGGAGGTGATCTGGGTGCAGGACCTGAATACCTACGACGTGCTCGCGAACGACAGGGTCATCTTCACCCGGTCGTCCCTGGGGAAGCTGCAGGAAGGGGTGGAAGATGAAGGACGTGCATGATGTGATCGTCCGGCCCATCATCTCGGAGAAGAGTTATTCGCTCCTGGACCATAACAAGTACACCTTCGAGGTGCACCCCAAGGCCCACAAGACGGAGGTGCGCAAGGCGGTGGAGGAGATCTTCAACGTCAAGGTCACCGGGGTCAACACCATCAAGGTCCCCCCCAAGCCTAAGCGGCAGGGATGGACTGCTGGCCAGACCGCGGCGCGCAAGAAGGCCGTGGTCACGCTGGCACCGGGTTACAGCATAGAGTTTTTCGAGGGCCCGCTGGGCTGATGAAGTACAGGATGGTAAGCATATGAGCATCAAGAGATACAAGCCGACCTCGCCGGGGAGGAGGTTCACCTCCGTCTCCGATTTCTCGGAGATCACTAAAAAGGAGCCGGAGAAGACCCTGCTCGCCCCCATGAACTACAAGGCGGGGCGCAACAATAAGGGCAGGATAACCACCCGCCACAAGGGAGGCCGCAACAAGCGGAAGTACCGCATCGTGGATTTCAGGCGGGACAAGGACAACATCGCGGCGAAAGTGGCTGCCATCGAGTACGACCCCAACCGCAGCGCACGCATCGCACTGCTGCATTACGAGGATGGCGAGAAGCGGTATATCCTCGCCCCTCTCAAGTTGAAGGTAGGGGACCGGGTCATGTCCGGACCCGAAGCCGATATAAAACCGGGGAACGCGGTGCCGCTATACGCCATCCCGGTGGGCACCACCATCCACAATATCGAGCTCAAGCCGGGGGCGGGGGGCAAAATGGTACGCTCCGCGGGCGCCTCGGCCCAGCTCATGGCAAAGGAGGGGGACTTTGCCCACGTGCGGCTTCCATCCAGCGAAGTGCGCCTGGTGAACATAAAATGCCGCGCCACCATCGGCCAGATCGGCAACGTGGAGCACGAACTGCTCACCGAGGGTAAGGCCGGGCGCGGGAGATATAAGGGCCGCCGCCCCACGGTGCGCGGCACAGTCATGAACCCCGTGGACCATCCCCACGGCGGCGGTGAAGGCAAGAGCTCGGCGGGACGCCACCCCGTCACCCCTTGGGGCAAGCCCACCTTGGGGTACCGGACGCGCAAGAAAAACAAGCCGTCCGACAAGTACATCGTGCGCCGCAGGAAGAGCTGAAAGACAGGGAGGTAGTCTTGGGCAGGTCGCTGAAGAAAGGCCCCTTTATCGATGAGAAGCTCTATTTCAAGATCGAGGAGCTCAATCGACGCAACGAAAAACGGGTCGTAAAGACCTGGTCCCGCCGTTCGACCATCTTTCCGGAGATGGTTGGGCACACCATAGCGGTGCACGACGGCAAGCGGCATGTGCCGGTTTACGTGACCGAGAACATGGTGGGACATAAGCTGGGGGAGTTCGCACCAACGCGGCGTCGCACCAGGCACGGGCACGCTCACGAGCGCCCCACCCGCCTGAAGTAGGCGGAGGCGGAAGAGCAAGAGGCAGGAGAACAACATGGCGGAAGCAGCCGAAGAAGGCGCAATGATACGCGCGGTAGCCAGGTACGTGCGCATATCGCCGTACAAAGCGCGGCAGATCGCCGACCTGATCCGTGGCAAGAACCTGGATGAGGCCCGCTTTATCACCACCTTCTCCCCCCAGGGCGCCGCGCGACTGGTGGGAAAGGTGCTGGAGTCGGCGGTCGCCAATGCGGAACACAACAACGGCATGCGCGCCGATGACCTGATGGTTGTCAATTGTTACGTCGATGAAGGGCCGACCTTGAAGCGCTGGAGGCCCCGGGCTTACGGGCGGGCGACACGCATCCGCAAGCGGACCAGCCATATCACCGTAATAGTCGGCGAGCGGGAGGAGCTCGAGAAGAAGGGCCGCCGTGGCTCGAGGCGGCGCGCCGGAGCGCGAAGGAAAGGATGAAAGCGTGGGTCAGAAGGTCCATCCATACGGTTTCCGCCTGGGGGTCATCTATGACTGGAAATCCCGCTGGTTCGCCAATCGGGACTATGCAGATCTGCTCCAGGAGGACCTTGCCATACGCCGCTATATCAAGCAGAACTTGAGGCGGGCCGCTATCTCTCGCGTAGAGATAGAGCGTACTACCAAGCGCATCAAGGTGGATATCTATACCGCCAGGCCGGGCATCGTGATCGGTCGCCGGGGAGTGGAAGTGGACCGCATCAAGCGAGACCTGGCGAAGATGACCAGCAAGGAAGTCCAGGTAAACATCCAGGAGGTCAATACGCCCGAGATGGATGCATACCTGGTGGCCCAGAATATCGCCGAGCAGCTGGAGGGCAGGGTATCCTTCCGGCGGGCCATGAAGAGGTCGGTGCAGAACGCCATCCGAGCCGGGGCCAAGGGGATCAAAGTCTCTTGCGCGGGCAGGCTGGGCGGCGCCGAGATGGCCCGTAGGGAGTGGTACCGCGAAGGGCAAGTGCCCTTGCAGACCCTGCGGGCGGACATCGACTACGGATTCTATGTCGCCCGCACCACCATGGGGGTCATCGGCGTGAAGGTCTGGATATACAAGGGACTCATCGCCGAGCCTGACCGCAAGCCCAGGGAAAAGGCCGTCAAGGAGCCGGAAGAGACACCGGCCGTCGAGATGGCGGTAGTCGAAGCGGTCGAGGAAGCGGGCGCAGCGGCAGAGGCCATACCCGAGCAAGTGGAAGTGAAGGCCGAGGGTGGGGCCGAGGAGAAGAAAGAGGGCGAGGAGGTCTAACAGCGCATGCTGATGCCTCGTAAATTCAAGCACAGGAAGGTACAGCGGGGCCGCATGAAAGGGCGCTCCAAAGGCGGCACCAAGGTCCATTTCGGGGACTATGGCCTGCAGGCCCTGGAACCTTCATGGGTGACGGCCCGCCAGATCGAGGCGGCCAGAGTAGCCATAACCAGGCACGTGAAGAGAAGCGGAAAGGTATGGATAAACATCTTTCCCGATAAGCCGGTCTCGAAGAAGCCCGCGGAGACACGCATGGGAAGCGGCAAGGGAAACCCCGACCACTGGGTTGCGGTGGTCAAGCCCGGACGCGTGATGTTCGAGCTCTCCGGCGTGCCCGAGACCACCGCCGTCGAGGCTATGCGCAGGGCGGCGCACAAGATGCCCATGAAATGCCGTTTCGTGAAGCGGGAGACCACGGGTGGTGAATGATTTGAAGACAAGAGAACTGCGCGACTATTCCCTCGAGGAGCTGCTGCAGAGGCTGAAGGAGGCCAAGGAAGAGTTGTTCAACCTGCGCTTCCAGGCGGCGACCGGGCAGCTGGACAACACCTCGAGGATAGTGGAGACCAAGAAAGACATCGCGCGTATCTGCACGGTGATACGGGAACACGAGCTCAGTGAGGAGGCGTCCTGAGTAGGAAGGGAATCGGAAGATGGCGGAGAGGACCAGTAGAAGGAAGTTGCGAGTAGGCACGGTGGTCTCGGACAAGATGGACAAGACCATCGTGGTGAACGTAGAGACTCGCATGCCTCACCCGCTTTACGGCAAGATCGTGCGCCGCAGCAAGAGATACACGGCACACGACGAGGAGAACCAGTGCAGCATCGGCGACCTGGTACGCATCATGGAGACGAGACCGATCTCCCGCACCAAGCGTTGGCGCCTGGTGGAGATCGTGGAAAAGGCGGAATAGCGGTACGGGGCCGCGATTCGGAGGAAGATCATGATACAGGCGGAATCGCGAGTGAGGATCGCCGACAATACTGGCGCCCGGGAGCTCCTGGTCATCAGGGTCCTGGGGGGTTCGGGCCGCCGTTATGCGTACGTCGGAGATGTCGTGGTCGGCACGGTGAAGGTGGCTACGCCAGGTGGTGCGGTAAAGAAGGGAGAAGTAGTGCGGGCGGTGGTGGTGCGGACCAAGAAGGAACGCCGCCGGCAGGACGGGTCTTATATAAAGTTCGACGAGAACGCCGTGGTGCTCATCAACGAGGTCAAGGACCCGAGGGGGACGCGCATCTTCGGCCCGGTGGCCAGGGAACTGCGCGAGAAGAAGTTTATGAAGATCATCTCGTTGGCCCCGGAAGTGCTTTAGAGAGCCGCGGAAGAGAGGATTCGAGTGAGTGGTTTAAAGATAAAGAAGGGCGACAAGGTCGAGGTGCTCGCTGGCAAGTACCGGGGCAAGCAGGGAAAGATCCTGAAGAGCTTGCCGGAGGACGGGCGGGTCATCGTGGAAGGGGTCAACCTGGTCAAGAGGCATACGCGACCCTCCCAGGAGAATCCCCAGGGCGGCATCGTCACCAAGGAGGCGCCCATCGATATCTCTAACGTCGCCCTGGTCTGCGACTCGTGCAGCCGTACCGTCCGGGTCGGATACCGTTTTGACCTGGAGGGTGTCAAGAGTCGCGTCTGCCGCAGGTGCGGGACGGACCTGGATTAGGAAAAGGGTTGAGCCGAGGAAGGAAGCATGGTGCCCAGGTTAAAAGACAAGTACCGTGAGGAAGTCGTACCCTCCCTCAGGGAGAAGTTCGGATATAGTAACGATCTGCAGGTCCCACGCCTGGAGAAGATCGTGGTGAACATGGGAGTGGGAGAGGGCACGCACGACCCAAAGGTCATCGATGGAGCCATGAAAGACATAGCCGTGATAACCGGCCAGAAGGCCAGGTTGAACCGGGCCAGGAGGTCGGTGGCCGGGTTCAAGCTCCGCACTGGCATGTCCGTGGGGTGCAAGGTGACCATGCGTGGCAACCGCATGTACGAGTTCCTGGACAGGCTCACATCCCTGGCCATCCCCAGGGTGAGGGACTTCCGGGGCCTCAATCCCAAGTCATTCGACGGGAGGGGGAACTTCAACATGGGCCTGGACGAGCAGTTGGTGTTCCCGGAGATAGATTACGACGATATCGACAGGATCAGGGGTATGGATATAACCATCGTGACCACTGCGTTAACGGACGAGGAAGGGCTGGCCCTGCTGGACGCCATGGGCATGCCCTTCCGCGGCAAATGATAAGGAGAGGCCTTCATGGCAAAGAAGTCTTTGGTTGCCAAGCAGAAGAGAGCTCCCAAGTTCAGCACCCGGGGTTACAGCCGGTGTAAGCGTTGCGGTCGTCCGCGGGGATATTTCCGCAAGTTCAACCTTTGCCGCATCTGTCTTCGTGAGCTCGCCCACGAGGGCGAGGTCCCCGGAATAACCAAATCGAGCTGGTAAGGAGGCGGATGGCAGATGACAATGACCGATCCCATCGCGGATATGCTGACACGCATCCGTAACGCCAATACCGCACACCACGAGGTGGTGGAGATGCCATTCTCCAAGATAAAGGTATCCATAGCGGAGATACTCGAGAGGGAGGGCTATATAGCGGGATACGAGGTGGTGAAGGGCGAGAGCTACGACACCCTGAAGATGACCCTGAAGTACGGCCCCAACCGAGAGCAGCTGATCAATGGCATCAAGCGGATCAGCAAGCCGGGCCTGCGGGTTTACAGTCAGAAGACGGGTGTGCCCAGGGTACTGGGAGGTTTGGGGATCGCGATCATATCCACCTCCCGGGGTGTGATCACCGATCGCGAGGCGCGGGAGATGAACGTCGGGGGCGAGGTAATAGCCTACGTGTGGTAATCGAGAGAGCTGGAGGTTCGAGTTGTCGAGGATAGGGAAGATGCCCGTACCCGTCCCGCAGGGGACGGAGGTGAAGATAGAGGGCAGCAAGGTGACCGCGAAGGGTCCGAAGGGCGAACTCACCCAGGAGTTCCATCCGGACATGATCATAGAGATGGAGGAAGAGACCCTTCTGGTGAAACGGCCTTCAGACTCCGGGATGCACAGGTCGCTGCACGGCCTCACCCGCTCCCTGTTGGCCAACATGGTGGAGGGAGTGACCAACGGTTTCGAGAAGAGCCTGGAGATCCACGGCGTCGGCTACCGCGCCGTCGCCAAGGATAAGGACGTGGAGCTGGTCCTGGGTTTCTCCCACCCGGTGCTGGTAAAGGCACCGGAGGGGATAGAGTTAGAAGTCGTCACGCCCACGAAACTGAGGGTCAGGGGCATCGATAAGCAGCAGGTGGGACAGATGGCGGCCAAGATCAGGGCTCTGCGCAAACCCGACCCCTACAAGGGCAAGGGAGTGCGCTACGCCGGGGAGTATATACGGCGCAAGGCGGGGAAGACCGCGGTCTGATCCCGCAGTAGAGATAGGAGAGAGTGAAAGCGGGATGAAGAAGACGGATGCAAGACAGCTGGGAAGGGCGCGCCGCCACAGGCGGGTGCGCAAGAAGATATCCGGCGATGCGGGGAGGCCGAGGCTCTCGGTGTTCCGCAGCAACAGGCACATCTACGCCCAGATCATCGACGACAGGGCGGGACAGACCCTGGCCAGCGCGTCCAGCATGGAGAAGGGGCTGGAGCTGGCAGGGAAGAGCAAGAGCGATACGGCCATGGAAGTGGGACGTGCGCTCGCTCGCCGGGCCCGTGAAAAAGGCGTAGAGAAGGTGGTATTCGAGCGCGGGGGCAACCTGTACCACGGCAGGGTGAAAGCCCTGGCGGAAGGAGCCCGTGAGGGTGGCCTGGTGTTCTGATGCCGGATAAGGAGGAAAAGCGCGGAGGTTACACATGCCCAAGATAGACCCGACCGTCCTGGAACTGGAGGAAAGAGTAATACATATCAACCGCGTGGCCAAGGTGGTCAAAGGAGGCCGCCGGTTCAGCTTCACCGCCCTGGTCGTGGTCGGGGACAAGGCGGGCATGGTGGGCTACGGTTACGGTAAGGCGCGCGAAGTGCCCCTGGCCATCCAGAAAGGGGTGGAGAAGGCGAAGCGCAGCCTGTTCAGGGTGCCGACGCGGGGAACCACCATCCCCTACAAGGTGGTGGGGAAGTACGAATCGTCGCGCGTGCTCCTGAAGCCCGCCAGCGAGGGAACGGGCGTCATCGCGGGCGGCCCGGTACGCGCGGTCATGGAGCTCTCCGGCGTGCAGGACATCCTGACCAAGACCTACGGCTCCCGTAATCCCGTGAACGTGGTCAAGGCGACGATAGAGGGCCTGAAGTCAATCAGCCATACGCGTGAAGTGGCCAAGCTGCGTAAGGCGCAGCTGTACAAAGCCAAGGAGGCAGCAGAGGCATGAGCTCGGAGGAGAGGATGTTGCGCATAACCCTGGTCCGCAGCCCCTTAGGGCGGCTCCCGGTACAGCGGCGGACGGTGCGCGCTCTGGGACTGAAGAGGATGAACCACTCCGTGGTGCAGAAAGACACCCCGGAGATACAGGGCATGATCAGCAGGATAAACCACCTGGTCGTGGTGGAGCCCTGGGTGGAAGAGCAGGCTTAGCCTCCCGGGAGACCCTGCGATCACCGGGTGATCGGAGTAAGCGAGGACGAGAAGCATCCCGCAGGCGGGAGATAGCGCGACAAAAATCAGCGGCCCGCTAGCGGCGGGTCTTCAAAGGCGGAAGACCCCGCGCTCCCCAGCGGATGCGGTCTCGGGAAGAGGAGCGAGTGACAGGATGACGTTAAAGATCAACGATCTCAGGCCGGCGGAAGGCTCCGTCCAGCCCCCCAAACGCGTGGGGAGGGGACGAGCTTCCGGCCACGGTAAGACCAGCGGCCGGGGGATGAAAGGCCAGAAGGCCCGCAGTAAGACCCGTATCGGGTTCGAGGGCGGCCAGATGCCGCTGCAGAGGCGGGTGCCCAAACTGCGTGGCTTCAAACCGCGGGCGAAGAAGGAGTTCCTCCTGGTGAACGTGGAGAAGCTCAACGACTTCGCAGACGGCGAGACCGTAACCCCTGAGATCCTGGTGGAAAAAGGAATACTTAAAAAGCTGGACAAAGAGGTCAAGGTATTGGGAAGGGGAGAGCTCGAGCGGAAGCTCGCGGTGAAGGCACACGCCTTCACGCGCGGAGCCGTGGCCAAGATCGAGGCCGCCGGGGGAAGCACAGAGGTGGTATAGTTTGCTCCGGACCTTCCGCAACATATTCAAAGTAGCAGATCTACGCAACAAGATACTGTTCACCCTGCTTATCATCCTCCTCTATCGCCTGGGATGCGCCATACCCTCACCGGGGATCAATACCGTAGCCCTCGGTCAACTCGTGAAAGAGGGGGGGATATTAGGGTTCCTCAACTTCTTCTCCGGGGGAGCCCTGGCTCAGTTGGCCATCTTCGGGCTGGGGATAATGCCCTACATCACCTCCGCCATCATCATGGAGATGCTGGTGGCGGTGATCCCCAAGCTCAAGCAATGGCAGGAGGAGGGGGAGTCCGGACGCAGGAAGATAACCCAGGTAACCCGCTACCTCACCCTTGGGCTGGCACTCATGCAATCCGTCGGCCTGACGTATACGTTCTCCCGCCAGACCGTAGGGCCGGAGAACCTTAAGATACTGGAATTCACCTGGATGAAGGGGATCATCATCGTGGTCACCTTGACCGCGGGCATGGCGCTGCTCATGTGGTTCGGCGAGCTGATCACCGAACGCGGCATCGGCAACGGCATGTCCATCCTCATCTTCACCTCGATCATCGCCCGCGTCCCGGCCGAATTCAGAACGCTTATCGAGCAGACCGATCTACGTTACGGCAGTGTCGTCTACGGCATCATCATCTCGGTGTTCATGACGTTGGCGGTGGTCGTGGCCGTGATCTATCTCGACCAGGGGGAGAGGCGTATCCCGGTGCAGTATGCAAAACAGATCCGGGGGAGGCGTATGACCATGGGCGGGACCACCTATATACCGCTCAAGCTGAACACCTCCGGCGTCATCCCCATCATCTTCACCTCCTCGGTCATCTTTTTCCCCACCATGCTGGCGCAGTTCATCCCGGCCTTGAAGGGTTTCGCGGAAAGGCTTTCCCAGGGTTGGATGTACTTCGTCTTATACACGTTTCTCATCATATTCTTCGCCTACTTCTACACCTACATCGTGTTCGATCCCTATACCCAGGCCGAACACCTGAAGAAGTACGGCGCCTTCGTGCCCGGCATCCGGCCGGGCACCCCCACGGCGGTATACTTCGGGAAGGTCATCAACCGCATCACCCTGCCCGGCTCCATCAGCCTGGCCTGTATAGCCCTGTTGCCCGCGGTGATGTTCTATTTCTTCGGGACCAAGCAGATCCCCTTCGGCGGCGCCGCCATCATGATCATCGTCGGCGTGGCCCTGGAGACCATGAAACAGATAGAGGCCCAATTGCAGATGCGCCACTACGAGGGATTCCTCAGGTAGGGGGGGCGATGGTGGAGAAGGTGAGGCGATGAACCTGATACTGCTGGGGCCACCTGGGGCCGGCAAGGGCACCCAGGCCGAGAGGATCGCAACTCTCTATAGCATCCCCCATATCTCCACGGGAGACATCTTTCGCGAGAACCTCAGGCAGGGGACCGAGCTCGGCCTCAAGGCCAGGGAATACATGGACGGGGGCGAACTGGTCCCCGACGAGTTGGTGATAGATATAGTGAAGGATAGGCTGGCCGCCCCCGACTGCCGCCAGGGTTTCATCCTGGATGGATTTCCCCGTACCGTGACGCAAGCTGACGCGCTCTCCGGGATGCTCGCGGAGATGGGCATGCCCATTGACCAAGTGCTCAATATCCAGGTCCCCGGCGAGGTGGTCGTCAACAGGCTCACCGCCCGCAGGACCTGCAGTTCCTGCGGGAGTGTCTGCCACCTCATCTACGACCCCCCGAGCAAAGAGGGCTCCTGCGACGCATGCGGTGGAGAACTCTACTGTCGGGATGATGACGGCGAGGAAACGGTGCGCACCCGCCTCGAGGAATACGAGGAAAAGACACAGCCGCTCATCGATTACTACCGCCGGGAGGGACTGTTGCGGGATGTAGACGGCGGAGCGGAGATGGAGGAGGTCTTTGAGGCGATACGCGCGGTCGTCGAAGGTTAGGGGGTCAGGTCTTGTTTTTTACATACTCCGATATCGAATATAGGACATGCAGGGTAAGACCGCTGTATGATTTCTGCGGGAAGTGGTCGAAGATACCTTGGTATGCAAAAAACAAGACCTGACCCCATTGAGGAAATGATCATAAGGAAATCGCGGGAAGAGATAGAGAAGATGCGGGAAGCAGGCCGTATCGTAGCCGGAGTACTGGAGATGCTCGAGAAAAAGATAAAGCCGGGCGTGCGGACGGAAACGCTGGACAGCCTGGCCGAGGAGTACATCAGGGAGAGGAAGGGTATGCCTTCTTTCCTGGGTTACCGAGGCTTTCCCGCGTCTATCTGCACCTCCATCAACGACGTGGTGGTGCACGGCATTCCGGACAAGACGCGCCTCAAAGAGGGCGACATCATCGGTGTGGACGTTGGGGTCATCCTGGACGGATACCAGGGCGACGCGGCCCGCACCTATGCCGTGGGCGAGGTAAGTGACACCGCGCGCAGGCTGATGGATACGACCCGGGAATCCCTGTATGCCGGGATCGAGGCGTGCCGGCCAGGCAAGCGGCTGGGAGATGTATCCAACGCCATCCAGCGGACCGCGGAGGGAGGCGGTTTCTCGGTGGTGGTCCAGTTCGTAGGCCATGGTATAGGAAAGGAGATGCACGAAGAGCCCCAAATACCCAACTTCGGGCCTCCGGGGAGGGGGCCGCTGCTGGAGATGGGGATGACCTTCGCCCTGGAGCCCATGGTGAACGAGGGGGTGCATGAGGTGGAGGTGGACGGCGAGGACGGTTGGACGGTGCGCACCGTGGACGGCATGCTCTCGGCCCACTTCGAGCACACCGTTGCGGTCAGCGAAGGAGAGCCGGATATACTGACCCTTCCTTGAACTGGGGGCATGGACGAAGAGGATATTGTTTGTTAGAATACAAGGCTGATGCGAAAATTTTAGTGAGCGCCGTTGGAGCTGAGGCGGCGGCGTGAGGAGAGTGAGGATTGGCCAAGAAAGAAGGCGCCGTAGAGGTCGAGGGAACCGTCGTCGAGCCGCTTCCCAATGCCATGTTCAGGGTGGAGTTAGAAAACGGCCATAAGCTGTTGGCGCATATTTCTGGCAAGATGAGGATGCACTATATACGTATTCTCCCCGGCGACCGGGTAGTGGTGGAGATATCACCTTACGACCTGAATCGGGGCAGGATCGTGTACAGGTACAAGTGAGAGAGATCGACGGGAAAGGGATATACTGGAAATGAAGGTAAGGGCGTCGGTGAAGAAGATGTGCGACAAATGCAAGATCATCCGCCGCCACGGCAGGGTACTGGTCATCTGTCAGAATCCACGCCACAAGCAGAGGCAGGGTTAGGCCTGAGGGAGGTATGTGGTCTTGGCACGTATAGCGGGTGTTGATCTTCCTAGGGACAAGCGGGTGGAGATAGCTCTTACCTATATCTTCGGCGTGGGAAGGACCACTTCCAAGGTCATATTGGATAACTGCCAGATAGAACCGAACACAAAGGTGCGCAGCCTCACCGACGAAGAAGTAGTGCGCCTGCGCTCTTATATAGACCAGAACCTCAAGGTGGAGGGAGACCTCAGGCGCGAGGTATCGCAGAACATAAAGAGGAAGATGGAGATCGGGTGCTACCAGGGCATGCGCCACCGTGTGGGCCTGCCCGTGCACGGGCAGCGCACCCATACCAACGCGCGCACACGCAAGGGACCGCGCAAGACGGTGGGCGTGAAGAGGAAGAAGGGGTAAGCACCGGCCCGGAGCCGGCGACAGATTGACCGCGACAGGAGGTTGAGATTTGGCCAAGCCCACGAAAGGTAGAGGGAGAGGCAAAAAAAAGGAAAAGAAGACGGTGCTGCATGGAGAGGCGCACATCAAGTCGACCTTCAATAACACCATCATCACCATTACCGATAAGGGCGGGGATACCCTTGCCTGGAGCAGTTCTGGGACCGTAGGGTTCAAGGGCTCGCGCAAGAGCACCCCCTTCGCCGCCCAGCTGGCCGCGGAGAACGCCGCCAAGAAAGCCCAGGAGTTCGGGATGAAGAAGGTGGACGTTTTCGTGAAGGGCCCCGGCTCGGGGCGGGAAACGGCCATCAGGACCCTGCAGGCCAACGGGTTGGAGGTGGCCAGCATCACCGACGAAACGCCCCAGCCCCACAACGGCTGCCGGCCCAAGAAAAGAAGAAGGGTGTAGGGGAGCCGATATGGCCAGGAACACCGATCCATCCTGTAAACAGTGCCGCCGCGAGGGCGATAAGCTCTTCCTCAAGGGCGCGCGCTGCGAGAGCGATAAGTGCGCCATGGAGAGGCGCCCCTATGCGCCCGGTGAGCACGGGCGGGGGCGCATCAAGGAAACGGAATACCTGCTTCAGCTGCGCGAGAAGCAGAAGGCCAAGCGTATCTACGGGGTCCTGGAAAAGCAGTTCCGCCGTTACTACGGCAAAGCCTCGCGCCAGCAGGGCATAACGGGTGAAAACCTCCTGTTCCTGCTGGAGAGCAGGCTGGACAACATCGTGTACCGGGGTGGCCTGGCAACCTCGCGCAAGGATGCCCGCCAGATGGTCCGCCACGGCCACGTGGTGGTCAACGGGCGCAAGGTCAACATCCCCTCCTACCAGACGAAGGAGGGGGACGCGGTCGAGCTCAAGGCGAAGAGCAGAGATATCGTCAGGGTCCTGCAGGCGGTCAAGTTCGCAGAGGGGCGTCCGGCCATACCCTGGCTCAAGACGGACCTGGAAAAGAGGCGTATCGAGGTAGTCTCCCAGCCCAAGAGGGAAGATATAGAATTGCCGGTAAAGGAACACCTTATCGTGGAGCTCTATTCCAAGTAGCCGGTTTATCTAGGCAGGCGCGGATTCGCGAGCCGATACAAGGAGGGAATAAGCCTTGGTTCTTGAGATGCAGAAACCCCATATCGTGGTGGACAAGCTGGAGGATTCCTACGGCAGGTTCATCATCGAACCGCTGGAGAGGGGCCTCGGGCATACCCTGGGCAACTCCATGCGCCGCATACTGCTCTCGTCCATCCCGGGGGCGGCGATAACCTCGATCCGCATCGAAGGAGTGGTACACGAGTTCACCACCATCGAGGGGATCAAAGAAGACATCATGGACATCATACTCAATCTCAAGGGTGTCATCCTCAGGGTACAGGGTGAGGGGCAGTTCGCCCTTTTCCTCGATGTCACGGGCCCCAAGACCGTCACCGCCAAAGACATCGAAGCCCCCGCAGACGCGGAGGTCGTCAACCCCAAGCTGCCGATCTGCACCCTGAACAAGAAGGCGCGTCTGAAGATGGAGATGACCGCGCAGAAGGGGAGGGGTTACGTGTCCGCGGAGCATATCGGCGGCTTCAGAGATGTGGCCGGGACCATCCCCCTGGACGCCATGTTCTCCCCCGTGATCCGCGTCACATACCAGGTGGAGGATACGCGTGTGGGCCAGCGTACCGACTACGATAAACTGGTACTCGATATAAACACCAACGGCAGCATCGACGCTAAAGAGGCGCTCTTAAAAGCGTCCCAGATCCTGGCGGGCCATGTGAATATCTTCACCTCGTTGGCCGAAGGGGAAGAGGAGACCGGGGACACCCTTTTCGGGACGGATATCAAGCCAGCAGGCGGCAAGGACCTGCAGCTCTCTATCGAGGACCTGGAGCTCCCGGTCAGGGTGCTCAACTGCCTGCACCGCGGGGGCATCAATGCCGTAGGGCAGCTGGTCGAGAAGACGGAGGATGACCTGCTTGCACTGCGCAGCTTCGGGGCGCGTTCCATCGAGGACGTGAAGGAGAAACTGGAGAAGAGAGGGCTCATGCTGCGCTCCAAGGAAGACTGAGCGACGGCTTACGACTGGATACAAGAGGTAGCTCTTATGCCGCAGCCGAAAAAAGGAAGAAGACTGGGAGGCAGCGCCTCCCATCAGAAGGCCATTATGGCCAACCTGGCCAGGTCCCTCATCGAGTACGAGAGGCTGGAAACCACCCAGACGCGGGCGAAGGAAGTCCAGCCCCTGGTCGAGAAACTCGTGGGGCTGGCCAAGCGCGGCGACCTGCACGCGCGTCGCCAGGCCCTGGCCATCATTCACGACCGAGGCGTGATCCATAAACTCTTCGATGAGCTCGGGCCGCGCTATTCCGACCGCGAAGGCGGGTATTCCAGGGTGGTGAAGACAGGGCCACGCAAGGGAGACGCCGCGCCCATGGCGGTCATCGAGTTCGTTTAGCCCGACGATAAGAATTGTCGAGCGACGTTCTTCCAGCCCTGGCCGAGGGGTAACGGTCTTCGCTCCGCGACGCGCGGCCTGTTGATACCT
>CAYHAT010000029.1:0-15977 GCA_964354675.1 uncultured Actinomycetota bacterium
GAATGGAGAGGCAGATTTTTGAGGTCTGACCCCAAGGTGTTGCCCAAAGGTAACTACCATTATCGCACTCCTACCCACACTTCTAGGAGAAGAACACTAAAATCTTACTGGCCGGTTAATTACGATTGCCGTTCTCGGAATGAATGGGGTAGTATTATCTATACGTATAGAGGGCTGTATTAATTCAGATGACCCATTTCGATCGATCGCAACGCGTAAGCGTCGCCGCCTGGCACGCGTAAGTAGTCTATATACATAACGGGGATGCTACCACCAAGGAGGTCAAGATATGAACGTCGCCATGCTGGCAGAGGAACATATAGAACGTCTGGGAGACGTCCCCTTGATGATCTTCGAGGGCAGGGAGATAAGCAACGTCCAGGTCAGGGATAACGCCAACCGCCTCGCTAACGCCCTGGGCGCGCTGGGCGTCGGGGAGGGAGACGTGGTTGCGGTTTCCATGTCCAACTGCCCGGAGGTCTTCGAGTCCTTCGGGGGCATCTACAGGATCGGGGGCGTGGTCCTGCCCATCCTCTTCGTCCTGAGCGAGGGGGAGTGCCGCTTCATCCTCGAGGACTCGGATGCCGTGGCGGTGATAACCGACGCCGTCATGGCCGACAAGATGCTCGCTGCCTCCAGTGGCCTGGACAAGGTCAAGCATGTGATCGTGGTGGGGGGCAAGGACGGGGAGAGGACCCTCTGCTACGAGAGGTTGTTGCATGAGTCCTCGCCGCGGTTTGAGATGGTGGAAAAGGACCCGGAGGACGTGGCGGTGCTCATGTATACATCGGGGACCACCGGGAAGCCCAAGGGGGTCATGCTCACCCACCACAATCTTATAACCTCGGCGGAGAGCGCCTATGCATCCAACGAGGTAGAGAGCCCGCAGGTGATGCTGATATGCCTGCCCATGGCCCATATCTACGGGGTGGCCGCCATGAACGCCGCCCTGCGCAGCGAGTACTCCGAACAGAGGACGGTCGTGATGCGCTGGTACGATCCGGAGGAGTGCATGCGTCTCATCGAGCAGCACCGTGTCAACACCTTCCCGGCCGTCCCCACCATGTACCAGCTCATCCTCAACCACCCCAACGCGGACAAGTACGACATGAGCTCACTCGAGGACTGCATAGCGGGGGCCGCCCCCCTGCCCCTGGAGCTGCGCCGCGCCTTCATGCAGAAGTTCGACTGCGGCATGCGGCAGCTCTATGGCCTGACGGAATCCACGGGCATGGGCACCATCTACCGCCCCCGCGATGAGTGGAGGGAAGGCGCGGTGGGAAGGGCCTACGACAACATGGAGCTCGAGATCTTCGACGAGGACGACAACGAGCTCGGGCCCCGGGAGATAGGGGAGGTGGTCATCCGCGGCCTCCAGGTGATGAAGGGCTACCACAAGCACCCGGAGGATACGCTTGAGGCGATGCGCGGCGGCTGGCTGCACACCGGGGACGTAGGTTACCTCGACGAAGAGGGCTTCCTATACCTCACCGACCGCATTAAAGACATCATCATCAAGGGGGGCGAGAACGTCATGCCCACCCAGATCGAGGAGGAGATCTATAAACACCCCGCGGTGGCGGAGGCCGCGGTCATCGGCATAGCCGACCCTGACTACGGCGAGGAGATCATAGCCTACGTAGCCTTGAAACCGGGCGTAGAGGCCACCCCCGATGAGATAATGGAACACTGCCGTAGCACCCTCCCCACATTCAAACAACCCCGGGAGGTGCGCATCCTCGAGGTTTTGCCCAAGAGCTCCATTGGTAAGATACTTAAAAGGGAGCTGCGCCTCGAACTATAATCATACGTATGATAGATTGCAGCGCGAAAGCGCCAGTGCCGTCTTCGGCGCGGCGGTGCCAGCGCCTTCAGCTTTCCGAAGGTGAAGGCTTGGCACGAGTACGTAGTCTATATACATAGAAAGGGTTTACCACAAGGGAGGTTCAGGATGAACATCGCCATGCTCGGAGAGGACTATTACCAGAGGATGGGGGATATCGTGACCATGGTCTTCGAGGGCCGCGAGATCACCAACACCGAGATGCGTGATAATGGAGGCCGCCTGGGCAACGCCCTCAAGGGCTTGGGGATCGGGGAGGGAGACGTGGTGGCGGTATGCATGTCAAACTGCCCCCAGATCTTCGAGTCCTTCGGGGCGATCTTCTCCATCGGGGGAGTAGCCCTTCCCATCCTTTTTGTCCTGAGCGAGGACGAATGCCGCTTCATCCTGGAGGACTCGGGCACCGTGGCGGTGATCACCGACATGATAATCGGCCCCAAGATCCTTGGCGCAACCCAGGGATTGGAGAAGATGAGGCATATTATCGTGGTGGGGGGAGAGGACTCGGACCGGACCCTCTCTTACGAAAAGCTGCTCGAGGGTGCCTCCCCGGAGCTGGATATCCTGGACAGGGATGCCGACGACCTGGCCATGCTCATGTATACCTCCGGCACCACCGGCAAACCCAAGGGCGTCATACTCAGCCACGAAAACCTCATCACCTCCGCGAAGAGCGCCTACTACGCCAACGAGTGGTCCAAGCCCGTAAGCGCCATGATGTGCCTGCCCATGGCGCATATCTTCGGTGTGGGCGCCATGAACAGCGGCACCTTCAACGAGTTCCGGGGAGCCAAGGCAATAGTCATGCGTTGGTATGACCCGGAGGAATGCCTGCGGTTGATAGAGGAATACAGGATCGACGCATTTCCCGCCGTGCCTACCATGTTCTCCCTTATCCTCAACCATCCCAACGCTGACCAATACGATACCAGCTCACTCGAGGACTGCATCGCCGGTGCCTCTCCCCTCCCACTGGAGCTGAGGCGCGCCTTCATGGAGAAGTTCGACTGTAACATGCGGCAGCTCTACGGCCTGACGGAGACCACGGGGATGGGTGCCATTGTCCGTCCCAGCATGGAGTGGCGGGACGGCTCTACGGGCAAGGCTTACGACAATATGGAGCTGGCCATCTTTGACGAGGACGACAACGAGCTCGCTGCCCGCGAGATAGGCGAGATCGTCATCCGTGGCCCGCAGGTGATGAAGGGATACTTGAACCGACCGGAGGAGACGGCGGAAACGCTGCGCAACGGCTGGTTGCACACCGGGGATATCGGCTACCTGGACGAGGACGGCTATCTCTACATCACGGACCGGGTAAAGGACATCATCATCAAAGGCGGGGAGAACGTCATGCCCATGCAGATCGAGGAAATCGTTTACCAGCACCCCGCAGTGGCGGAGGCAGCGGTGATAGGTATACCCGACCCCGATTACGGCGAGGACATCGTGGCTTACGTAGCCTTGAAACCGGGCGCGGAAGCCACCTCCGACAATATCCTGGGCTTTTGCGCGGAGAGATTATCCTCTTTCAAGTGCCCACGGGAGGTGCGCATAATAGAGACTCTCCCCAAGAGTTCCGTGGGGAAGATACTCAAGCGCGAACTCCGCAGCCAATACGACGCCTGATACCTACGAGACCCATAGCGAAGCCCAACGGTTTTCGAGCCGGATGGGCTTTCATCGAATAGTTGACTTACTCAAAGCATTGAGTAATAATACTCAATATGATGAGTAATATGTCAGATGAATACAAACGACCGTTCGTAAAGATATTGACGAAACGCCTGCGAGAGCCCCGGCGCTTCATCCAGGCAGTGGCTGGGCCCCGCCAAGTCGGAAAGACGACGCTGGTTCACCAGGTGCTGGCGGGTTGGGGACCGCGCTCCCATTATGCGTCCGCCGACGAGCCCACCCTGAAGGACAGCGCCTGGATAGAGGCTCAATGGGAAGTGGCGCGCCTTCTCGCCAGGGACGGAGGCCGCTTGGGTGCAGCGTTGGCCTTGGACGAGATCCAGAAGATCCCTGCATGGTCGGAAACGGTAAAGCGCCTCTGGGATTCAGACAATAGAGCGAGACTGCCGCTGAAGGTGATAGTACTAGGCTCGGCACCTCTCCTTATACAGAAAGGGTTAACAGAGAGCTTAACAGGGCGTTTCGAGATCCTTCATCTACCCCACTGGTCATTTACCGAGATGCACGCGTGTTTTGATTTCACCCTCGAGGAATATACCTATTTTGGTGCCTACCCTGGAGCGGCTCCGCTAGTGAAGGAACCGGAGCGCTGGGCGCGATATATAAATGACGCACTGATCGAGACTACCATCTCGAGGGACCTGCTGCTCCTCACCCGCGTGGACAAGCCAGCCCTGCTGCGGCGCCTTTTTGAGCTTGGCTGTCGTTACTCGGGCCAGATACTTTCATACAACAAGATGATGGGGCAGCTGCAGGATGCCGGCAATACCACTACGCTTGCGCATTATTTGGACCTCCTAGCCGCTGCCGGCATGCTGGTCGGGTTGCAGAAGTATTCGGGGGCCGCGGTAAGCCGGCGGGGATCAAGCCCGAAGCTCCAGGTATTGAATACCGCGCTGATGACAGCCCAATCAGGCTTATCGCTATCGGAGCTGAAGAGTGACCGGGAACTATGGGGCCATCTGGTTGAATCTACGGTAGGGGCATGCCTGGCAAATGCATCCGCCACTGGTTCGTTCGAACTATTTTACTGGCGCGACCGCAATCGTGAGGTGGACTTCGTGGTGAAAGCCGGGCGCGCACTCATCGCTATCGAAGTGAAGAGCGGCAGAAGGAGGGATGCACTGCCAGGTCTCAAAGCTTTCATGGATACCTATCCCAAGGCAAGACCCCTGCTGATCGGCGGTGATGGCATAGCCATAGAGGACTTCATTTCCATGCCGGTCGAGAAGTGGATTAAAAAGCCCTCCAGCTAGCCCGCAGTCTACCGCCTTGTCGCCCCGATCATAACGAAGGCCATTAGGCATGGCACCGAGCCGCGGTTCCTCCACGCATGACGTGTACCGTTCTGTACCACGCAATCCCCCGTCTTTAGAAGGACCTCCGCTCCATCGTCAAGCTCGAGATAGACCTCACCAGATATGACCACCCCGTAGTCAATGGAATCCGTTGTGTGCATGCCGGGGTTATCCGGCTCCATTTCGATGCCGGGCGCTCCGCACGCGAACTTCTCCAGCATCACGCCTGCATCTGCTCCCCTCTGTAGTGCCTCCATAACCTCCTGCTCCGGATACATCCTGCTCAGGCGGAAGCGGGTTCCTGCCGGCCCTGGCACCAGCGAGGATATCTTTTCGGTGATATCTCCCTCCACGTTTGGAATAGTAGGTTGCGCCTCTGTCGCCCAGACCTCCGCCATCCTGAAGCTGGGCAGCTCCTCGATGGTGCATGAGCGTGTCGGCTCCCCATCGCTTATAAATACCGACTTACCCTCTTCGTTGAAACCCGTGACAATCCTGCGCATCCCCCTCACTCCTTTCCTGCCATAAAACATAAGCCCTATATTCCAAGTCCTTCCCGGCAATTCGAATTCAGCTTGCATCACATCTCATTCTCACTGGCTGATAGGCAGCAAGAACAATGATTAACCTCCCTATTTTGAGAATGCATACCTGGACACTCGTTTAGAATCAGCCCCGAGTTGGGAATGAAAGCCATCCACAAACAAACTACCATCTGCATGGAGAATGTAAAGCAATCCAGCTGTTTGCATTGGTTCAAAAAGGGCACAAATTGGACACAGCCATGGAATCGGAGGTTTTCGTGCAACGCCAGGCTCAATCTCTTTCAGGCATATAATACCAGTTCAAGATATATATTGGCGGAGAAGGTGGGATGCGAACCTGCGAGGTCTACAGCCAAGCACCACGCCTTTCGAGCCGGATGAGCGATTTTCAGGTGGTTTCGAGCCTCTACTTACTCCTGTGCTTCTTCACGTTCTGAGCCTTCCAGAGCAACCCGGGTTGCCTCTCGATCTTACGCGCCAGATCATCGTCTGATGTCAGCAGCTCTGGATGAATCTCTCCCTCGTCGTTCAAAGATGTAAGAAAATCGATTTCGTTCGCTCGCAATGGCAGGAGGATAGAAAGCTCCTCCAGACACTCGAGCACCATGCGATCTGCCCATGACCTGACATCCTTAATATCCGTCGCATATTCATTCCGTAGCGTAGGTAGGAGCGCGTTATGCAATTCATTTGTGTTATACCCAACGTCTTCAAGCGAGACATCACGCCAATCCCTCCGGCTCATACCGCCGTAAACAATGAAAGCCAGGCGCAGCTTGCCTGCATCAAGAGATAGGGCTTTTAGCAGTCCGTGGGAGTCGAAGAGGTCGCGTGCCGCCCTGCGCGATAGCAGAGCCACAGCTTTTTCTGCGACCAGCTCATGTTCATTCAGTACTACGATGCCTTTAGCCTGGTGTTCTCCCAAGGCTTGAGAATCTATGGTCCTGAGATCCCATATGGGGATTCTCAGCAGGAAGTTTATGTCGAGCTCGAGGGAGCTTTCAGTCCCCAAAGAGCTATCAAACCTCAATAACTACTTGCCTCCCGCATGGTCGCTCGGTATGCGCCTCACCCGGAATCCCTCGCGACCGCAGATAGCTTGGAGAGTGCGTTCAACCAGAGGCCGTTCCTCAAGCATGACTTCCCTTTCGTAAGAACCGGTGTAATTGAGATCGATGTCCACGGAAAGGCGGGGCAACCCCATGATGAAGAGGTTCAGTGCCGTTCCTCCCTTCAGCACCAATCTCGATCTCAGAAACGGATCATCCCTTATGGCCTCCAACAGATACAACAATCTGATGCTCTTCTCCAGGTAGTCCTCGCGGAAACCGCTCGAGGCCGCTGCCCGCGCAAGCCCTTCTGAGGTAAGGATCATGTGACCTCCTCCCATGCTTTGTCGTAAACGGGTCGGGGGACCACCAGGTTCCAGGCGGATACGAATTTGCCGGGCTGGTTTCCCGTGCGCTCCATCTTGCGGGGGGTGGGAGGCATTTTTTTTCTCAGGCGCTTGAGATACGAGTCCTCTACCATAAGGCGTTCCCTGTTCTGTTCCAGGTAGAAGCCGACTTTGGCAACCGTTGTGGCGTTGTCGAGGAGCAGCGTGTATTTCACCACTTCTTCCAGGTTCAGATAATCCACGAGATCAAGGCTGCGCCATATCTCCTCCCAGCCGCCCCCAAGGTCGGGCCGGTCAAAGACATCGACCATGGTACGCTCCAAGCCGGTGACCTTTAGTTGCAGCCCCCTGCGGTCCTCCATTCTTATCCCGAACGATTCTTTCTTCTTCCGGAGCAGGGCGCTCGGGAAGGGGACGCATTTAAAAACGTATCCTCTCCAGGACAGCTGCTTTCTTTGGACTCTAGATAGGTAGATGAAGCGGTTCTGTACGGAATAGGCGGAGCCGTAGAATTCCAGGGCGGTATGGTATGAGAGCACTGAACCTTCCGCCATATTGGCCGCAAGAAGGAAGGGATCGGGAAGGAATCTGTCCGGTTCCATGCCAAGCGGGACCACGGCATATAGCCCGCGCTTGACCCCGAGTATCCTTCCTCGTCTCCTGTAGTATGCGAGAAGATTCTGT
Source organism: uncultured Actinomycetota bacterium (assembly GCA_964354675.1). GTDB lineage: Bacteria > Actinomycetota > Geothermincolia > Geothermincolales > RBG-13-55-18 > SURF-21. The sequence goes on from CAYHAT010000029.1 coordinate 7,462, forward strand.
TGCGTCCACTCGTTCACCGATGCGTTCTTATCTAGGAAGGCCTTGAACTCTGCAAGGGTGAATACCGGGTGTCGTTCCAGGAACTCGTTGACAACCATATCCACCTTCCTTTACATATCCTGCATTTATAATCAATAATATTAGCTATATAAGCTAGAATTGTAAAGTATACCGTCAAGCATCACGCGCCTAAGACTTATCTGAAATGGGCACAATCTGGACACAGTCGAGAATCAGGCGGCTTTCGGAGAACTTCAGGCGAAGCCGTCATTATGGGTAGATTGCCAGCTCAACAGATGCATTAGCGGATAGGGTGGTGTGCGAGTGAATCGTGTCCACAATAAAGAACCGCGCCTTTCGAGCCGGATGAGCTTCTTATCCTACCCACCAGAATAAAATATCAAAGTTCGCTAATGTCAGTTGGAGGGCGCATACGATTCCAGGTAACCACAGCCCTCGCAGCGATAGACCACGATGTCGTGCCGGTTACTTGGAGCCCCCTTCATAGGGAAGGGGGCATCATCGAGCGGCACCCATTGGTACGGGGAGGGACCGTACAATGTTCGCTCCTTGAGCGACCCAGTAATCATCGCCCCACCGCACTTGGGGCACGTGCTCGGTTCGGACATGGCTGCATCTCCTTTCTTTTTTCGCCCGTGCTCATATCTACCTGGCCGATAAGTTGCAGGATTTCATCTATGCCGATGGAGAAATACGAATGCCAGCTCTAATATGAATCCGCCGAAGCGGCTCTGCAAGCATTTCGAGGAGGCCATAGCACTCTCATCTATTACGTTACTAAATTATTCTCATAAATATAATATTATTACGGTGCGATATTTAGAACGGCCCAGGATGGTAAGGAGTGAATTGCCTTGTGTGATCATGACGCCGGGGACTCTGGCTGCTGCTGGGGAAGCGTTCATGGAGACAGGACCGCACGAGGCCGGGGTACCTGCCAGTGCGGCGGCAACATACCCAGGCATTTCGTTCTACCGGCCATCCTGCTTCTTCTCAATGAGGAGCCCTCGCATGGCTACTCCCTTTTCCGCAAACTCTCCGAGCTGGGAGTGACGGAAAGCGACATGAGCCCCGCAACGGTGTACCGGGTCCTCTCCAGACTGGAGGAAGAGGGCCTGGCCGTGCACGAAAACGTGGACGAGGGGCAGGGACCCACCAGGAAGGTTTACACGCTCACGGATGAAGGAAGGAAGGCCCTGGTGGGATGGAGGTCCCATATCGAGAGGACCAGGGGACTGCTGGACTGGTTCGCGGAAAGGCCCTCGAAGAAATGATCTGCAGCATGTGGCGTAAGCGAGGACACGAGAGACGTATCTTATCGACATCGAGGTGACCCAGCGATGCATGACGACAGCTATGCCATAGTGGTGGAAGGACTGGTCAAGCGCTACGGCGACCTGGTCGCGGTAGACGGCATATCCTTTGAGGTCGAGCGGGGTGAGCTCTTCGGTTTCCTGGGCCCCAACGGGGCGGGTAAGACCACCACGGTGAACATCCTCACCGGCGTATCCCTTCCCACCTCCGGCTCGGCCTCCATCCACGGCCACGACGTGGTCAAGGACTCCTTCCGTGCCAAGGAGACCATCAACGTGGTCCCGGAGGTTTCCAACGCCTACGTCGAGTACACGGCATGGAAAAACCTCATGTTCACAGGCGCGCTCTACGGCGTCAGCAGAAAAGAGACGGCGCGCCGGGCCGAGGAGCTGCTGCACGCCTTCGACCTTTACGACAAGCGCAAGGTGAAGGTGAAAGGCTTCTCCCAGGGGATGAGGCGCAAGCTGGTCATCGCCATGGCGCTTATCAACAAGCCCCGGGTGCTCTTCATGGACGAGCCCACGACCGGCCTGGACGTGCAGAGCGTGATCGCCATCCGGGAGATGGTCCGGGACTTGAATCGCGAGGGTATAACCATCTTCCTTACCACCCACAACCTCGCCGAGGCCAATATCCTGTGCGACCGCGTGGCCATCATCAATCGCGGCAGGATCGTCGCCACCGACACCCCGGAGAACCTCAAGCGCGCAGCGCGCAGCGTGCAGGTGGTGGAGGCCTCCTTCGACCCGGTGGACGCGGGGGCGGATGAGGACTTCGCCGCCCTGCCCGCGGTCAAGGAGGCGACCAGGTTGGGCGACAAGCTGCGCCTGCTCACCGAGGATCCCTCCGCGACGGTGTCCGCCCTGACCCTCTATGCCGGCGACAAGGGCTTGAAAATCACCTATATCAACACCCCCGGCCCCAGCCTGGAGGACGTGTTCATCGAGCTCACAGGGATCGGGAAACCCGGAGGAGAAGGGGCAGGCGCATGATCGCGGAGGCGCTTTCCCCCGAAAGAATACGGAAGGAGTTCCGCCGCTCCCTGGTCATCGCCGGGAAGGACATCCGGATCTACTGCCTGAAGCCGCCCGTCCTGCTCTTCGGTCTGATCTTTCCCTTCTTTCTCTTCCTCTCCTTCTACGTGGGGAAGAAAGGGCCCATCTCTGAGGGGATACCCGGGCTGGTGTGCATCAGCCTCTTCTTCGCCTCCTCCAACATCGCGCCTGCGGGCATGCCCTTTGAGAGGATGACCAAAACCTTCAGCCGTTACCTGTCGGCGCCCATCTCCCTTACCTGGATGATCTTTGGGAAGACCCTGGCCGGATTCGCTTTCGGGGTACTGGTGTCGTTGCTACCTCTCCTGTTCGGCGTGATCGGGTACGGCACCGCCGTTACCTCGCCAGCCCTCCTGGTCCTGGCCCTCCTGGTGGGTGGGATGTGCTTTTCCTGCATGGGGACCCTGGTGGCCTCCATGCCCACCGAGATGCCCGGCAACGTAATGACCGTCCTCAACTTCGTGCGCCTCCCCCTGCTCTTCATGAGCGGCATCTTCGTCCCCCTGGCGGACATGCCCGGGTGGGCGAGGAGCCTGGCGGCTGTATCTCCTCTCACCTATGCAAACGACCTCCTGAGACGAAGCACGGGGAATACCGGATATTACCAATGGTGGTTGGATCTGCTCGTGCTCCTGCTGTACACGCTTGCCTTCTTCGGTCTCGCGGCCTGGATCTTCAACGCCTCCCGGCGACGTTCCTGATCGAAAGCGGGACGGGTGCGTCATTGCCAATGGGCACGATTTGGACACAATCGGGGAATTGGCGATTCTCGGGCAAGAATAAAAAAGATACCTTTAAAATACAAAAGCCCATTTCAAGTTATAGATTGGCGGAGAGGGTGGGATGCAAACCCACGAGACCCCTCGCGAAGCCCAACGGTTTTCGAGCCTGGTGGGCCTTACCTGCGGATGAGCGGCGCATTAACCGCGAGTCCTATCATGCATTGCCGATGACCAGGACGGCTATGGAATGAGGGGGCAGGGACAGCTCCAGCCGTGAACCCGTCACCGGCAGCTCGCTCTTCTCGAGCCGTACCTCGCGATCCGCTGGCGAGGAAGCGGTCAGCGAACTGAGCTTGGCCCACAATACGAGGAAGCCCGGCCACTCCACGTCCACCGCCATCTCCTGCTCGAGATGGCGGTTCACCAGGAACACCGCCAGGCGGTCCTTCCCCAGTGAAAGGGTGGCTGAGACGTCGAGGTAAGGCACCTTGTCCAGGGCGCGGATGGCGCCCAGGGAGGGAGCACAGTAAGAATCCACTTCCACCTCGACCGGCACCAGGAACCTACCCGCCTCCCGGGCGAAGAGGAGGAAGGGGTGGTAGATAGAGTTAAACCTCACGCTGTCCCCCTCGACGAGGATGAGGCCTAGTACGTTGACCAGCTGGGCGATGTTGGCCATCTCCACGATATGGGAATTGCGGTGCAGGGCGTTGAGGATGCCCGCTATGGCCAGGGCTTCCCGCATGCCGAAGACCGCCCGGTATGTCTGGGACGGCTTCCACCACATGTTCCACTCATCCAGGGCCAGGCGCACATGGGAATGGGGTCCGAGGGAGCCACGCAGGGTATCCTCCGTCCAGGAGATGCGGCGCTCGACCTCCGCTCCCGCTCCCACCATGGCGTAATAGACCCCCTCGGGGTCCCGTCTCTCCCGGTGAAGGTAGGTGAGGATGCGCTCGAAACCGGGCAGGTAGACGTGAAAGGAGAGAAGATCGGCCTCCTCTCCCACCGCATCGAGCACATACCGGTTCCATTCCGGCACGTAATTACCGTCCGTTCCCACCACCATGGTGCGGATGTCCGGGTCCGCATCAAGCATAGCCCGCCGGAATTCGAGGTAGCGCCGCGCGTATTCCTGGGGGCTGCAGTGGCCCAAAGCCCAGAAACCGTATTGCTCGTTCCCCACCCCCCACCAGGGTACGCGCCCCTGGCAGTAGCGGACCCATTCCGCTGCCTCCGCGGGTGTTCCCGTGGCCAGGTTCACGTTGATAAGGGGCTCCGCCCCGACGTCCCGGCACAGCTCGATGAATTCATCGGTCCCGAAGCTGTTAGGATCCCGAGGGCCCATGAAGGGGCCAAAGCGCCGCCAGTAGCGGTTGGGTCTGACCGGCCGGAGATGGGGAGGGCCGACCCCGTCTTTCCAGTGATAACCGTCGGCGAATAGTCCGCCGGGCCAACGGATCACGGTCGGATGCAACGCAGCCAGCGCTTCTTTCACTTCCGGGTTGACCACCCATCCATCTCCCCTGTGACGGAGAAGGCCGCCGTAAATGCACTTGCCCAGGTTCTCGATGAAATGCCCGTAGAGTAACGGGCTTATGGCCTGCCGCGCCTCACCCGCCCCCAAGACCACTTTCGCCCGCATCTTTCCCTCCTGGATCCTTGTACTCCTTGTCGCTGCTGCTATCAAGCAGCGATCTGCCCGGCACGCAAGCCCTCAATGTGAAGCGATATGCATGCAGTGAGAGATCTAACGGGAAACCTATGGTTCATATTACGCGATATTCAAAGCTCAAGATAGAAACCGGAGTAAGGGTGGGATGCGAATGCTCGAGAACCCGCCAGAGGGCCCAACGGTTCTATGACGTGCGAGCCTTACGCTCGGAAGTTCCCTTGCTCTGCGGGCTGAGAGCCATGGGGAGTGCGGCAGCCTTACCGGCTGCCGATAGCTTCCATGTACACGTGGCCGAAGACGGCGGAGTTGACTGATTCCTTGGTGGACCAGTAGCCCGGCTCCGTCCCTTCGCCGTTGGGCCTCTCCGAACCGGTGCGGAAGGCCTGCCCGGCCAACCCAAGCAGGTCGTCGCCCCCACCGTAGATGTACCCGTAGGCAAGGCAGTCGGCGGAGAGCAGGTGCCAGTTGCAGAGGTTCACCACCCCGAAGGTCTCGTCCGCCACCCCGCTGTAGCTCCAGGCATATGGGAAACCCTGGTAACCCTCCGAACCGGTCCTCCAGCAAGTGTCCACCTCGTGGCGCACCAGGCTGACGAGATATGCCGCGTTGTTGCGGCTGTCGGGGATGCCCGCGGAACGGAGCGCGTCCAGGTAGCGCCCCAGGGAGAAGGTGAAGAGGTCGAGGGAGAAGATGGAAGTCCCACCATCCGCCCCCGGCTGGGGCGCGGCCAGGAAGAGATCCGCGGCAAGGTGGGAGTTCTCGATGATCCAATCCGATGTGGCCAGGTACTTAGCATCGCCGGTGGCCTCGTAGGCATCGGTCATGATGCGCAGGCTGTTGGAGAAGGGCCGGAAGGAATCGCTGCCGTAATCGTTGTAGCCATCGGCCCAACCCTCGCCGTTGCCCCGCCCGTAGCTGTTCTCGTAGCGGTAGCGGGTGTTCTCGATCACCTCCAGGGCGGACTCCCGCGCCTCCCCGTAGCCGGTGAGGTAGTAGTAGAGGAGGCACCCCGGCGCTGCGAAATACAGGTCGGGGTGGGGCGCGCCATAGTTGCGGTGCGGATTGGAATCCCCCGGCTCGTCGTGGTAGGAGTGTCCGAAGTAACCCCCGTCCGACCAGTGGTCGATCGCGCCTTCGTAGTGCAGGATGTCCTCGTCCGTCACGTGGCGGCAGGCGGGTCCTGCCAGCTCCCACCAGCGGTAGTCGCCCGAGCGCAGGAACTGCAGGAGCATGCCGAAGTCGAAGTTGTACTTCAGGTTCATCTGGCCGGACGGCGTCTCGTAGTCCAGGGGCACGTCGCCGAAGTCACACCAGCCGTAGAAGTCGTTCTCCTCGATGCTCGCGAGGAGCGAGTTGCCGGTGGTGCCGATGGAGGCGTCGAATGCCGCCAGGTTCTGCCTGTCGTAGGCAGAGAAACGCGAGTCGCCCGTGCGTGGGACCATCCTGCCGAGGGCACCGCTATCCGCGTACCACTGTGGGGAGGCCAATGCCAGGAGGGGTGAGTCCATGGCCGCCATGACTTCCGCAAGGCCGGCCTGCCCGGACCCGCCGCCGTGGAAGTAGAGCAGTATCTCGTGGGTCTTGTGCTCCCCGGGACGCAACCAGAAGTCCCCGCCGTACTCCGCCGGGAAGAGCGAGAGGCGGATCTCACCACCACTGCTGCCGATGCCCTTGGGGTGGTTCTGCCAGAAGTCCCTGAGTCCGACCGCCAGCCCCCTCCCGTTACCCGAGAGGTCCAGCCAGGCCTGGGCACGGTTGCCCCGTGCGAGCTCCGACCCACCCGCGCGCGCGGTCCAACCCCGGAACGATACATATGACTGGGGGCGCGGGAAGTGGCCGCGGTGGACGCCCCACCAGTCGGAGCCCGATGAGTCCTGGTAGAGGGAGAGGCCCGTCCCGGAGGAGAAGGGGCCGTTACCACCCTCACCTGTAGCGAGGACAGCGGTGGGAGAAGCGCCGACGTCGGGCTGCAGGCCGAGGTAGAGCCCGGAGAATGATGCGCTCCCCGGGCAGCCGATATCCCAGCACTGCGGCTGCCCCGTGCCGTCGGGCTGGGTGGGGTTGTGGTTCTCCAGGGTGTAGAGGACGCGCGCCTGCGCAGACCCGGCGTAGAAATGGATGCGCGCGGTGTAGTCGAGCATCGTTGCGCCGGTGGTGGCGGCGTGGCTACCCCGCACGCAGACCGCAGCCCGCAGGGGTCCGGCTTCCTCGATGGCGATGGATGCCGGTGATGCCAGGCTGGAGCGAAAGTCCGTCCCGCCCGCCGTTATCACGAAGCCATTTTGGGTCGAGGGAACGAGCACGGGTCCCACTCCCGCCAGCTCCACGCTGTTGAAGAGGTCAAAGGAGTCGCGGCGCATACGGAACACCGCGGCCCCGGTGTTCACGGTCACGGCAGAACCGTCATCCGAGACGTTCACGGCCGCAGGTGGATCCGCCCGCGCCTGCGTGCGCCGTAGAAAATATGCGGACTCGCCGCAGGCGCCGACGCTGGCGGGGAAATCTAGGAGCACCCACTTAACCGGCTTGGAGGCATCGTCTGGGGAGCCGCCCCAGCGTGCGGTCACCTTTTTCTGGCAGGGAACCGGGGAGCCATTGGCGTCGAAAAGAGAGATGTCGTCCGGGGAATAGACGTTGAAGTCGCGGGGGAGGGGCACGCCCGAGGTGGTGATCTCACCGCTCCTGGCCACGCCGGCCCGTTCCTTTACGCGCAGCTCTATCCCGCCCGGGCCGCTTCCCGGGCTGGTGGCCCCCTCCGCCAGGTACCACGTGGATGCTGGGGCGGTGGCCCCTATGGAGTCGTGCCCGCCCGTCCGGGAGGCCTGCCCCGGTGGGGTCCAGTACATGGCGCGCTCGCACACCACCTCGCCGTCAGTGGCCTGCACCAGGGTGGAGACGTGGTAATCCTCGATGAAGCCGTCCAGGTTGAAGGATACGCGGGTCTCGGGGGCAAGGGTGAAATCCTGCAGACCCGGCGGCCTCACCTCCCCCGATTCCGTGTTGAGGACCAGGTTGATATGGACCGGCCTGTCCCCGGGGTTCTGCACCAGCACCCAGGTCTCGAACTCCCCGGCGGTGGCCCCCTCGGCCAGGTACCATTGCGGGGCTGGGGCGGTAACCCCTATAGAGTCGTGCCCACCCTTGCGGTTATTCCAGTACATGGCGCGCTCGCACACCACCTCACCGTCGGTGGCCTGCACCATGGTTGAGACGTGGTAGGTATGTACGTATTCGTGGAGGGGAAAGCTCCTCCTGCTCCCAGCCGGTATCTCCAGGTTCTGGAGCTCGGAGAGCACCGTCCTGCCATACTCGGTGTTGAGCACCAGGTTGACGTGGACCGGCCTGACGCCGGGGTTCTGCACCAGGATCCAGGTCTCGAACCCCCCGGCGTCTGCGCCGACGGCGGAACCGTGCGTGGCCTGGTTTTCAACCAGGCCCGAGAGGACCTCGACCCCTGCATCCTCGTTGCCCGGCCTGGTTATGCCCAGGATGAGGAGCAGGGCGACCAGGATGCAGAGTACGGAGATCCCCAGGATCCGCACCCAGGTGATGCCGCGTTCCCGCTGCTCGGAATGCGAACCTTCCATAGCTCAACCTTACACTCGGCCCACCAGACGCGGGTGCGTGCAGCCGCCGATGGATTACGGCCTTACGCGCGATAGAATACACCTCGGCTGCTTGTGCCTGTGGTGCACTCACCTCGGCTGCACTCGGCACAAGCGGCACAAG
>CAYHAT010000030.1:0-15858 GCA_964354675.1 uncultured Actinomycetota bacterium
TGCACCGGGTGGGCACCGCGAGCGCGGGCGCCGCGGTGGGCTTCACCTTCCTGGGGCTTTTCTTCGGCACCGCGGGGGTGGCCCTGGTGGCCGCGCTGGCCTGGGCCGCCTCCCGCCCGCTGGGATGCGACCGCTCCCTGCAGTGGACGGTGCGCGCCTTCTGCCTCGCCTACACCCCCACCCTCATCTTCGCGGCGGTGGGGCTCATCTTCAACCTGGCCTTCGGCTGGAACACCGCCATCGCCTTCGGGGTGACCGGGGCGCTGTGGGCCCTCTACCCCATCATCGCCATCGTGCGGGAGATGACCGGAGAGAAGCTGGCGGCCTCCCTTTTCATCTCCACCATCTGCGGCGGGCTCATCCTCTGCGGCTGGGCCCTGCTGGGGATATAGGAAAAAGGGGGAGATATGGACCGGGCGCAGGTAGAGAGGATCACAAGCGGCCTTATCATCCTGGCCTGCTTCGCCCTCCTGGCCTGGCTCAACGGCCGCTACGTGGGGAGCGGCGCGGGCCAGGTGGCCGTCTACACCCTCCTCGGCCTGGTCCTGGCCCTGGCCTGCCTGGCCGGCCTGGCCGGCCTGGTGCTGGCGGGCAACGCCCCCCTGCGCCAGAGCTCGGGATACATGGGGGCTTGGGACGCAGTGGCCCGGGGGTTTCTCACCGTTATCCCCTTCACCGTCCTCGCCTTGCTGGCGGACCTCGCCTTCGGCTGGAACGCCGCCACCGCCTTCATACAGGCGGCCATCATGACCTCGGGGGCGGCAGTGGGAGTCGAGGTCATGCGCCGCTCCGGCCAGAAGCTGACCTACATAATCGTTCCCATGGCGGGGGCTTTCGCCTTCTCCATCATCTGGATAGCCTACTCCGCCATCTTCTCCAAGGCGGTGGGATGAGATGACCGGGATAAGGCCTGGGAGAGCGGGCAGGTCGCAACGGCCACCATGGCTGTTATCCTTCCTCATCGTGGTCCTTGCAGCCGGGGCCATCCTGCTTGCCTTCTCGAGCCCCTGTTTCGCAGGCGATATCCAGCCTCCGACAGATGAACAGGCCGAGGATTTTATAAAGAGGGTGGAAAGTGGAGAATATGCATTCGTATTTGGAGAGAGCCCGGATGATCCCCCATACAAAGTAGCAAAAACTGAAAAGGTTACCCAGATAGAGAAGCATGATGATGGAACAGTATTTGTGACTTACTATATGTATGTTATATATACAGTATCAGTTAAGACTCGGTACGACTACGAAGAAGGTGGATATCCTACCGACCATTATTACGACAACGCTCTTCTATATTCGATGACTTGGGTAGCAGGTACAAATCAACCGCTAGAAGAATCTATTTCTGCTGGCACTGATTCAGAACAGATTGAAGTTCCACCAGATCAATACGGTTCAGCAATGGATCAGGCAGTTGCCGCGATGGAAGCAAGCCTGCAGAAGGAATTAGACAGTTATGAGCATGAGCCGGGATGGCTGGCGGTAAGTTCAAGTGGTGAAATCGTGGACTCGGGTGAGGGCACTGCCGGGAGCGGTGGAGGAAAGAGCCGCGAAGGCAGCAAGATACCCGGTCCCAGCAGCTGGTGGACGTGGCTTACCGGCACGGTAATAGCCGGCATCATCGCGGCGATAGCCGGCTTTCTGAACTCACTCCTCGGGCTCCCGCCCGTGCCCGTCACCCCGACCGCCCCTCCGGGCAAGCCTGCCCTACCCGCCAACGTTCCTGGTAAGGAGGCGGTTAAACCCCCCCAGAAGGCACCCCCAGGGGCGACTAAGCCTCACCGGAAGACCCCCGTTGACCCGCTCGCATTTCCTCCCGGCATGGAGCCGCTCCCGACGGACATCGCCGCCGGCACCGCGGATCCCTTCAACACCCAGAAATATCCCAACCAGCCGGCCTATATCGGCGATGCCGTACATGAGAACCTTACCGCCGCCAAGGATGCCGCAGTACCGACGCTGGTGGACACCGGGGTGGCGCTCAAGGACGGGGTCGTCGGCTTCATCAAAGGCGTGGCTTCCATTCCCATCGTCGCCTTGGAAGGGTTCGTGCAGATAGGCCGCCTGATAGCCGTAGCGCACACGGAAGCCACGGAAGGCGGTCCGGGGGTGTTCCAGGATATGATCTCTCCGTCCGTGGCATGGGATACGCTCAAGAACATCTGGGGCTCGCTGGGCAAGGAGGTCCTGCCCATCGAGGAGTTCAAATCCTTCTTCGACCCCCATGCTTCCCTGGAGGAGAAACTGTGGGCTATCCCTTCCGCGGCGGTCAAGATCGCCAACCTGATCATGATGTCTGAGAAGCTCGCCACCAGGCCCGTGCCCGGCCTGCCTCAGAACTTCACCTACATAAAGTCCGCGAAGCCCGGCCTGGCCGCCGAGGCGGCATTGAAGAGCACGGATCCCGCGGTGCAGAAGCAATACGAAGCCTACAAGGCCGCCGGCGAAGCAAAGGCCGCGGGAATAAAGGAGACGGTGGATAAAGGCGGCAAGGTCACCCAGGAGCAGGTGCTGGATGCCATGAGCGACCCCGCTACCATGCGCAACATAAAGAGTGCCCCGCAGGCGGTGCAGAAGGAATTCAACCTGACCCAGGCCAAGGAGGTCTATAAACCGGTCTACGAGGACGTCACCGGTTTCATGAAGGGCAAGAATCCCAATGGGGAGTACAGGGTAGGGGGGGTGCGCACGCCGGGCCAGAAAAGCCTCATCAATACCGACAACGACGTCATAGTGGAGGAGCTGGTGAAAACACGGGACGGTACGCCTTACTGGAAAGAGGTGCCGGCAAAGCAATGGGAGGGAGCGTATTACGATTCGTTCGCGAAGCGCACGGGTTTCGACCCGGTAAAGGCGAAAGCGCGCTTCCCCGAGAAGAACTGGGACAATATGTCGTTAAAAGAACAACACAAGGCGTGGACCGAGGGGCACGGACAGGAGGCCATGGACGTCAAGAACCCGGAGGCAGCCCACGCCTTCAGTAACCAGCCGACGGTCATGGACCCGAAATGGAAGCCCGGCGGCAAGTCTCCAGTAGCGGATGGCAGGATGGTGGACGGAGAAGGGCTGGGTCATATGGAGGGTTTTAAGACCCAAAAGGGGTGGAGCGGGGGAGCCATCAACTCCACGACCGAGACCATGGAACAGGGGTGCAAGCTGTGCAATCTCTCCAAGAAGCTTGCCGCCCAATCCATGAAGCGCACCGGGAAAACGATAACCTACCCCGAGGTATTCAAACAGGGCGAGGAGATATTGAACATGCGCAATCTGGCGCCTGCCGTCCGCGATAAAGCCCTTCAGAACCTGGGCTTCAGGGGCGGCTACGAGGAGTTCATGCAGAAGTTGTCCGGCTGGACGGGTGCGCTGCCGTGAGCGGCGGCCGGGGAGGGGAAAGCAGATGGTAGATATCACACCGCGCAAGGACTCTGCAGGGTATGAAACATATAGTATGCCCCGCCGGGCCCTGAAGGCGCTGTCCGGGCTGGAGGGCCTGACCGGCGGGCCACTCTCCCCCCTGGCGCGCATGCAATCCCCGGCAGGCGCGGCCGACGCGGGCGCGCTCATCGCTACCTGGGAAACCCTGGACGACACCTGGAGGTGGGCCGTGCCCGCCCTCGTAGACCCCCGCCGCACCATCGCGCTGGTGATGGGCGACGGCAACACCAACGTGATAGGGCAGTATCTCTTCCCCGATGCGGAGGCCTATGGCCCCGGCTTCCACGTCGATGTGGGGGAAGAGGCCGTGAGCCTCACCGGTCCCTTGAGCCTGGGATTGCTGCAGGTAGGCCTCTATTCCCGCCTGGCCCTGGAGGAGGTAGTGGAGCTGGAGCCGTTCCGCGTGGACCTGGCCGCGGACCACTTCTGGGTCCTGATGGCATGCCTGGATGCCTACCGCGCAGCGGCCCTCGAGCGCCGCCTCCTGAGAGCCGGGGGAGCACCCCGGGGGGTGGGGCAAGCGGAGATCGCTAAGGCCTGGGTGGACGGCATCTCCCGGATCAATCCGGGCTGGGTGGTGTCCCTCTTCTCGCTCCTCGTCCCTGACCGGGTCCCGCGTGACCTGGCCGATAGACTTCCCCGCCTGCTGCCGGAGATGTCGCGGCAGGGCCACCTTGAGGAGGTCGCAGGACCGGGCGCGGGAGGCGCCCTGTACGCGCTCCCCGAGGCCTTGAGCCCCCTCCTCTGGGGCCCGACCACGGCGCTCAACTTCGGCCTGGTGCTGCAGCGCCTCGCCCAGCCGCAGACGGCGGAGTCGACCGTCCTGGGAGGGTGGCGCACCCCCGGCGGTATCTGGCTGGCCGACCTCAGCGACATGAAAAACAACGGGGTGGCGCTCGTTCTTGCGGGTCCCACGCTGGCGGGCGGGATCATCGACGACGTGTTCGGCGACGACTCGCTCTCCCCGCGCTGGGATGAGTTCGCCATGGATACTCCGTACGCGAGGGACGCCCTCGTCTCCCGCTTGCGCGCCATGCCCGAGGGCGGAGAGCCTGGAACGGCAGCCGGGGTGACCGCGCCGGAGGACCGGGCGCCCGCGTCCCGCCGCTTCTGCGCTGGCTGCGGCAACCCCCTGGGGGAGGGGCTGGCCTTCTGCAACAAGTGCGGCAAGCCGGTGGGGAAATCGCAGATTGCATGCAGCGCTTGCGGCAAGGAACTGGTAGAGGGCTTGAAGTTCTGCAATGCCTGCGGAGAACCGGTACAGCGCAAAGAGGAGCAACTGGACTTCTGTCCCGAATGTGGAAGCCAGCTGAGGAAGGGTGCGCGTTTCTGTCGGGAGTGTGGGAAGAAGCTGTAGAAGCAAGGGAGCTTCTGCTATTGCTCGTTCTCATAATAGCTGTCTCGTAAGATCATTGGACATGAAAAGGGCCCGAGAAGACCGCGACCGAAGAAGATAGAAGATGTACTGCGACGAATGCGGAAAAGAGATAGCCGGCAACAGCGAGTTCTGCGGCCACTGCGGGGCGACTTTGCGCGCTGCGGCCGCGCAGGCGGGCCAGCCCCCAGCTCCCCTCGGCCCCCCGGCTGCCGCACCCCCTCCCCCATCCATGGGGGCTGCTCCCGCTGTGCCTCCCATGGGGCCTCCGGCAGGCCCCCCCATGCAGCCCGGCCAATACGCCCCGCCGCCCAGGAAATCCGTGCTGCCCTGGGTGCTGGGCGGTCTCGGTCTGGCGGCGATCGTAGCGTTAGTCCTGATATTGGTCTTCGTGGTCTTCGGGGGTGGAGAAGCCGACACCTCCGGCCCCGAGCAAGTGGTGGAGACCTTCTATAAGTCGCTCGAGAAAAGGGACGCGGACATACTCATCAGTACGATAGAGCCCTCGTTCCGCTCCGAACTCGAGGACGCTCTAGATGACGACCTCGAGCGGTTTTCGAGGAGTACTTCTTCACGGGAATCCCGGAAGATATAGATATGACTATCAGGAAGATGGACACGGAGATCTAATGATCATGAGATATACGAATGGTTCCTTGGGACGAAAGAGCCCCTCTTCGATGTCACCGAGGAGAGCGACAGGTACGTTTTCTACCTCTACAAGCTGGACGCAGATGGCAAGGAGGTCCCCTTCTGGTGGTTCGGGGTGGATAAGGAAACCGGCGCGGTCTTCGAGATCACGAACGACTAGGCCGGTTCGATATACCTGAAAGAATCACGCACCGCCGTGTATCTCAGGAACGATGAAATCCCTGTCCGGGAGCTGAATCGTATTCATAACCTATCCCACTACTGGGAGCCAGCAAACCAAGCTGGGGTATGTGCCCTCGCTTTGCTGATCAGGTACTACGGTCCCTATTCCTAGATGATTACGTTCCTCAGGACACCGATCTTCTCAACCTCGAGCTCAACTAAATCTCCAACTCCGATGTATCTGCCCAGCTCCAGCCCACAGCCTCGTCCTAGTGCGCCGGAACAGGTGCCGGAACCTATGAACTCTCCTGGATAAAGCGTCTCCGACCGTGAGATATACTCGATGAGGTCCTCGAAGGACCAACCCATATCGGCGGTGGTGCCCCGCGACCACTCCTCCCCATTCACCCTGGCCATCATAGTCAGATGGTACGGGTCGTCTATCTCGTCCGGTGTGACCAGGCAGGGACCCATGGCGTTGCCGGTATCGAAATCTTTTCCCTTCGCGGGACCGAGACGGCCGGCCTGTTCTTTCATCTGGATATCCCTAGCGGAGAAGTCGTTGAATATGGTGTAGCCGCCTATATAAGAACGAGCCTGCTCCTTCGATATATCGATCCCCCTCTTGCCGACAAATATCCCCCATTCCAGTTCGTAGTCGAACCGCTGCGTATAGGGAGGTATATGGACTTCCGCATCCGTCCCGACCACAGAAAAGCGGTTGCTCTTGTAATAGAGAGGGCGTTCGTACCAGGCCTTGTTCGCCAAGTAAGCGAGCGACCGCTTGCGCCCGAAGGTCCTCTCTATCCATTCGTCGAGCGGGGCAAACCTTTTCAGCCCCACTACACGGATGGAGTTGATGATATGCTGCTCGAAAGTCAGGCAATCGCGGATCGATTCCGGGCGCGGGACGGGGGCGAGCAGGGTCACGGACTGCAGAGGGATTATGGTATCGGGCGGCCGTTGACTATCCACATACTCGACGATCTCCTGCCCTTTCTCCCTGGCTTGCGGGCCTCCCTCGAGAAGGGCCAACATGTTCGTGAAATACAACGACTTGACCCCGTCCTTTGCCATTGCTCCCGCCTGAAGGACGACGATCGCTCTGTCTTCGTCGATCAGGGCACCGATATGTTCCGTCTTGTCCTCGCTTAGAAAAGTGACCAGTCTCATATCCTCCCCCTACGGCTCTCGCTTAGAGACAGGTGTTTTGTCCGACAACTCATAGGCCAGGAGTGCCTGTTTGCGCAAAATGTTCAGTTTCTCCGCGGCTTTCAGATGGCCGGTTCGCTTTTGTATGTGCCTGTAGATCACGTGCGTGTTGGTCATGATGCGTTCGGGTGAATCCCAACGTGAAAACTCCTGTCGTGAGAAGTCATCGCTGAGGGCGACATCGTATGCGGCATCCTTCGCAGACATGCCCGCTTTGAAGCGCTCACCGACTTCACGTTGGAGGTACTCCAGGTATTCTTTTTCTCGAGTGACGGCGACCTTATCGCAAACCGCGCCGTGACCGGGGACAATGACTCCCGCATCCATCTCCAGGACCTTTTCCAGGGCAGCGATCCAGTTCTCTGCCGGACCGGCCCAGAGCACAGGCGTTGATCCAGCGAACAATATATCCCCGCAGAACAGGGTCTTCGCATCCGGCACGTAGACCATGAGGTCACCCCGCGTATGAGCCGGACCGGCCTCGATAAGCCGGACTTCGCGCTCACCTACCTCCAGTGTTAGCTCGCTCTCGAAGGTACGCGTGGCGGCTTTGACCTCGATGCCTTTGAAATCGTAGGGCGCTACCATGTTATGGTAATAATTGCCAACCTTTTTTGCCTTTTTGATCCCCAGCATCCCGAGGGCCTTGCCGGTTTTTCCGAGCATCGTCATCGCCGCCGGCTTCATCTCGCGAGCCTCCAGGTCACATGTTGCGGTCATTATTATCTCTGCATTCTCAACAAGTTGATTTCCCCAGATATGGTCGCCGTCCGCGTGGGTGTTGACCAGATATTCTATGGGGGCGTCCTGGGTAATGGGCTTCATCGCTTGCAGCATCTCGCCCGTAATGCTTAAGTCCCAGAGGGTATCTACCAGGAGCGACTCGCCTTCTCCCACCACGAGTCCGGCATTTGATTCACCCCAGGAACCATTGGGCACCATCCAGGCATAGACCTGATTTTCAAGATCGTAAAGGCCTCCGGCGTATTGCGGTGTTTCGCCGAAACGCGTCTGCTGCCTGTCTATACCAGAGATCCTTTTCCATTTATCCATGCCCGCTACCCCCTCACATACCGACGCCTTTGCCTGTTTCAGACGGGCTTGAAGGTGCCCATCGCTTCCATGTGATCCATCAGTTCAAGAAAAAGCCGGTCTCTCTTCGCGAGGATCTCCAGTTCGCCGCGGCCGCCGTATTCGTATATCCCCTTGGCCGTCTTTGCACCTAAACGCCCTTCATTCACATTTTCTTCTATGAAGGGGACGCTCAACCCATAACTCTTGATCACGTCCAATGCCAGATCGAGTCCTGTGAAATCCATCGATTGGACCACCCCGATGACAGGCATGCGGATTCCGATGCTGTTCTTGACGGCTTTATCGATATCCTCTGGCGTCGCCAGGCCGCTGCCCAGTAAGTCGAAGACAGCCATGGATATGAAGTTCTGTATCTTATTGACGATGAAGGCGCGCGTGAACCCCTTCATCACCACGGGCACCTTGCCAAGCCTTTCCATGAAAGAAGCGGTGAATTCGACTGCATCGGGGGCAGTCAAGGGTCCGGGGACCACCTCTACCAAGGGTATGATGTGCGGGGGATTGAACCAATGGGCTATCAACAATCTACCGGGATTCTCTAGCTCAGCGAATTCGAAGATATCCAATCCCGAGGTATTGCTGGCGATCACCACTTCTTCGGGGCACAACTCGCTTAACCGCGTGAAGATATTCTTCTTTATCTCGGGGACCTCGGGGACTGCCTCGATCACGAAATCCGCCCCCTCCGACGCGGCTTCCAGGTCGGTTGAGGTATGGATGCGGCCGAGGATCCCTTCGACATCGTCGCGGCCTAACTTGCCCGACTCCGCCAGGGTTTCGAGGCTTGCTTCGATGCATTGCAACGCATGCGACAGGACTTCCTCATCGACGTCCACAAGAGCAACCTCTATGCCGGCTCGGGCCAAGGTCAGGGAGATGGAAAACCCCATGACCCCCGCGCCCACCACCAACGTCTTTTTTACATCTCCAGGATCCAAGCTCGCCACCTCCACTAACACATATTTTTACTACCTCCGCTCCCTTTGCTTCGGGAGTATCAGGCCGGCATTATGTCTCGTACGAAGTTGCCCAGTTTTTCGATGGCTTCCTTGCTCTCCGGAACCACGGGTGATAAGAACTGCCACACGTGGAACATCCCCTCACATATGTCCAGATCTACGGATACGCCATCTTCCTCGGCCTTTGCGGACAGGCGCCTGGCATCGTCCAACAGGACCTCGCACGTACCCACGTGAATGCAGAGAGGAGGAAGGCCTTTGAGGTCCGCATATATAGGCGACGCGAGGGGGTCTCTGGGGTCCTTTCCGCCCATATACATGCGGGTATATTTCTTCAATATCCCTTTACTCACCAAAGGGTCTCGCCAGCCGACGGTCTTACAGCTTTCCCCGATCACTTCAAGGTCGGTCCATGGCGAAAGCAGTAGCGCCGCTGCCGGAAGCGGATCTCCGGAATCTCGCAGAGATACTAATGCCGCCGCGGTCAGGCCTCCTCCCGCGGAGTCGCCCGCGATGGCGATCTTCTCGGGTTCGTATCCCTGCGACAGGAGCCACCTGTATGACGCCACCGCGTCCTCGACCGCGGCCGGAAACTTGTTCTCGGGCGCCAGACGATAATCGATTATCAGCGCTCGACACCGGGCGGCGGCAGCGATCTGGGACGCCAGCCCGCGATGGCTGTTTATGGAGCCGATAACATACCCCCCTCCATGGAGATAGAGAAGGACTTGATCGTTCGCCGCGCCCTCTGGTATCAACCATTCAGCAGGGATACCGGGGATGTCGGCCGGCTCGTTCCTGACCCCAGGGACCTTCTTCGCCAGACGGGGGACAACTTCGGAGAAGAGAAACCTCTGGTATTTCACCGGACCGAAACCATCCAACATCAGTAGACCGTTCAAGCGAACCATCGCTTTCGCGATGCGGAAGCTTACGCTGGGCATATGATCACCTCATCTCTAAGCAAGCTAATACAATAGCCACTATTCGCTTACCGACTCTGTTCGCTGATGGTGCTTCGAGACTTCAGTTCTTAATGATACACTGGAAGTTCTCGTTGAATACCTTCTCGAACTCATTGTCGGATAACGGCAGGGCCTCTACCCAACCCTTGATCAGCCCGTAGTCGTAATCTCCGCCCGGGTTCTGCTGCCCGTAGGGGCCGTCGGTGCCGTACAGGCATTTGTCCGCGCCGAGGAAATCCACCGCCTTCCTCATGAGGTCCTGGTTGAGGTAAGGGCTGGAGACGTCTATATACACGTCCTTCTTATCCTTGATATAGGACCATAGCTTCTGGAAATACGGTATGCCCGCGTGGGCATAGAGGACCTTCAAGCCCGGGTATCTCTCGGGAAGCATCTGGTAATCCCCGCTGCCGCCCTTGCAGCCGAGGTGCATGAGCAGGGGGTAGTCGTGTTCCCTGCACCAGGAGGCCACGCCGTCCAGGCTGCTTATCGGATACCTGTGCCAGAAGGGGTGGGCTTTCACTCCCACCATGCCGGGATACGAGCTCCACCGCTCAACCTCCTCGACAGGGTCATCGGCGGTTGCGGGATTAACGAAGATCCAGCCCATGAACCTCTCGGGGTGCTTCCCCACCGCTTCCGCCACCGGGGCGTTATCGGGTTTATCGAAGATACGGTACTTCTTCCCGAGCAGGATGAAGTTGCCCTTCTTATCGATGGTGGTCATGTAGATGAACTGGCCTAACGCGTTGAAGCGAAAGAGGGTGTAGCGGAGCAGGTCGCTCCCCGCTGCCTTCATCTTCCCCTCCAGGTAGAAGGGCTCGACCATGGTGGGGATGAGCGCGGCCTTATCTATGCCGTGCTTGTCCATACAGGCCAGCATGCGCTCGAGGGTTAGTATCTCCGGGTCAAAATGGATGTGGCAATCGACAACCATCACGCTACCTCCCGTATTTTATTTTCCAGTGTCTTTTTGCGTAGACTCTTTCTTTTTCTGGGCCTTCTTGATCTGCCGGTCCCATGCCTTATCTATAAGCCATGGGAGATACCGCTTGAGCAGGTAAGCCGTCTTCGCGGAACCCGGAGTGATGATGAATTTACCCTTGGCGATCCCCTTTATAAGCGCTTCAGCTACCTCCTCGGGCTGCATCAGGCCGCCGCCTTCGCTCACGGCCACGGTCTCCGGGGGCTTGTTGCGGTTCTCAACTTCGAAACCAGGGGTATCCGTATCGGAGGGACACAGTATAGAGACTCCGACCTTGCATGGTTTCAACTCGCTCTTCAAGGTCTCGGTCAGACCCATGAGGGCGAACTTGGAGGCTGCGTAGTCCGAGTACCCGAAGACGCCCACGAAACCTACGACCGAGCATACGTTTACGAGGTAGCCCTGGCGCTGCTTCAGATAGGGCAGCAATGCCTTAATCGTGTTCCAGTTCCCATACAGGTGCAGCTTCATGGAGTCGTCCAACTGCTCGTAGCTGATATTTTCGAAGTAGTCGGGAAGGGCCCTGCCCGCGGAGTTGATGAGGATATCGGGGGGGCCGAATTCCTCCACAGCCTCGCCCATGATCCTTGCGACCTCATCGGGCTTGCTGATGTCCAACCGTTTGAAGGCGCAGCGCTGTTTTTCATCCTTCTTCCTGGCACTGATCTTCTCCAACGCCTCTTCCAGGCGTTCCCTGCCGCGGGCGAAGATGATGACGTTGGAGCCTCGCCCCGAGAGGAGCTCGGCCGTAGCCAGGCCGATGCCGCTCGAGCCGCCCACGATGTACACGTTCTTGCCCTCGAAATCACTGATTTTCATCAGGACCTCCTTCCGGGACCTCCCACTTAAACGAGCCCGTGGCGGGCCATCCACATGACCAGGGGCTTGCCCAGGCCCTTGCGGTTCAGCGCAGCACCGGTGACCACGGCGGTCTTGTCGTACTCGAATTGCATCTTTCCCCTCCCATAGATCGCAGAGCAGCATCCTTGAGCCTGCTCCTATCATATCAAAGGCCAGGAGGTCAGGCCCGGACTTGCGCCCGGGCTGAATATATAAATGTCATTGCGAGGAGGCGCCCGCGCCGACATGGCAATCCCCTACTATCAGAATCCGCATTCCAAGCGAAGGTGATCTTACCTGAAGGGATCGCTTCGCTTGCGCTCGCGATGACAGAAGGACTCAGGCACAATGCCGCGCCTGCCCCATATGCCAGGGGTGGTGATAATATATTGGCAACGGCTACACCGGTTTTAAGGGGGAAAGATGATCGGTCCTCAGGGCATCCTCGACACAGACCTCTATAAGCTGACCATGCAGCAGGCGGTATGCCAACTCTACCCACGGGCTAAGGCCAGGTACAGCTTCATCAACCGGGGAGAGACACCTTTCCCGCAGGGATTTGATACAGAGCTCTCGGCGCTGGTCAAGGAGATGAAGAAACTGCGCCTGACCAAAAAGGAAAAAACGTGGCTCGCCGATAAGTGCGGCTACTTCCACCCCGTCTACCTGGACTTCCTGGAATCATACCGCTTCGATCCCGACGAGGTACGGATCGAGCAAAGAGACGGTGAGCTCATCATCTTTATCGAAGGCTACTGGTTCACCAGCATCCTGTGGGAGGTCCCTCTCATGGCCCTCATCAGCGAGCTGTACTTCGAGATGACCGGGGAGAAGGACAAGGCCTATTCCGAGGAAAGGGTCCATGAACTTAACCTGGAGAAGGCGCGCTTCTTCAGGGAGAACGGCATCCGCTTCATCGACTTCGGCACCAGGAGGCGCTTCTCGTACGAAAACCACGCGAGGCTGATCCCCGACCTCATGCAGGCGGGCGAGCACCTTCTGGGGACCAGCAACGTCCACCTCGCCCACCTCCACGACTTGACCCCCATCGGTACCCAGGCGCACGAATGGTTCCAGTTCCATTCCGCGAAGTACGGTTTTCGCATGGCCAACCAGATGGCCTTGCAGAGGTGGATAGACGTTTTCAAGGGAGACCTGGGCATCGCCCTCACCGATACCTTCGGCAGCGAAAACTTTTTCCAGGCTTTCGATAACTGCTTCACACGGGTGTTCGACGGTATCCGGCAGGATTCCGGCGACCCCTTCGAGTTCCTGAAGAGCGCCCTGGCGCATTACGAGAGCCTCGGGATCGATCCCCTGGGCAAGACCTTCGTCTTCTCGGACTCACTGGACCTGGAGCTGTCCAAGGCCATCCACGAAAAATGCGTGGGGAAGGTGCAGGATCTCTACGGTATCGGTACCTTCCTCACCAACGACGTCGGGGTCAGACCCTTGAACATGGTCATCAAGATGGTGGCCTGCCAACCCTTCAAGGGATCGGACCGCTGGGTCGACGCCATCAAGATATCCGACGCCTCAGGCAAATACACCGGCAACATGGAGACCATCGAGCTGGCCCGGCACACCCTCTTCCTGGACGAGTGAGGGGACGGGGACACCCGCGACGATCGTTAAAAACGATCCCCTATCTTTGCTCGCGTTCCCTTTATTCCACCGGGCTCCAGGCCGGGTCCCAACCTTCGCCCAGGTCCACCCCGTCCGCCCCCTCCGGGGGGGCAGAACCGGTAGGCATGATGAACATGGTGTAGTCGTATGGTGCATCCATGGCTTCCCGGTAAGCGATATCGTAGATCACGTAATCGCCAGCAGGAGAGAAGGAGGGATGCTCGGTACGGCCGGCGGGCCCGACCATGTCGAGTGTGTAGAGGATATCCCCTCCGAGGTCGGTATAGTAGAGCTCAGTATCCGGCTCGTCGAAGCAGTCCACCGCCATGTGCTGGCCATCGGGAGAGAAGGCCGCATCGAAGACGTAGCCCCTGTCCACGCCGTCTCTGTTCACGCTTACCTTCTTGCTGTCGCCGCTCGCCAGGTCCATGACCACGAGCTCTCCGGGATCGATGGTTCCCCATGGCGCGATCCCTATCTCCGCCCAATTCGCCGGCATGCGGATATATGCGAGCTTCTCGCCATCGGGATCCAGGGCGGGATTGCAGGCATCCGCCGCGACGATCTCGACATAGGGGACGGATAAATCGTACTTCACCACGAAATAGCGGAACTCGCCTTCGACGCTCCTCTGCGCGGTGCAATAGAGCACTTCCTCATCCGCCCAGGCTATGCTGCCGAACCAGGGACCCAGATCCGCTTGCGTCCAGGTCCCGGAATAATCCTCGTTGGTCCAGGAGACCTCGGTCATCTTCTCGCTCTCGATATCGATGATCACCAATTGGGGCAAGGCGTCCCCCTCCACCTTGGTGGCAGCCAGCTTGGTCCCGGAGGGGGAGAAAGCGAGGTCGCCATAGCCGGAGGCGGCCGAGGTCAGGCGGCTTTCGTCGATCTCCTCTTCGTCTTCCAGGTATTCCGCCAGGTAGATATAGTCGTCCCTGACGAAGGCGACGCCGCTAAAACCCCCCGTTTGCGTGCCGTCTTCACCCCCGTCCTCGTCCCCGTTTTTCTGGTCCTCTCCCAGCGGCCCCTTTCCTTTCTCACAACCATTCAAACCGCCCGCCAGCGCGAGCGCGGCCACGGCAATGATCAACAAGAATACAGAAAGCAGCCGGATACGAGTCGCCTTCAATGCAAGCACCCCCTTTATTCACGCCATCGACGCAACGTTCTGCTAATCATTAAGCTCATGTTAGCAAACAGCGCCGTCACTTTATACCGATCCTCTTTCCGGGCTGATGTTCTCCAGCTCGTCCTTGAGGCCGGTGGTGAAGCGGGAGGCGGTCATGCCGTCGATGAAGCGGTGGTCGTAGGCGATGGAGAGCTCCAGCACGGGCGCAACCTTTATCTCGTCCCCCTCCCCCACCATAGCTACCTTCCTGATGGAGCCGACGAAGACCATGCAGCTCTGGGGCGGGTTGATGATGGGCGTACCCGTCTCCACGCCGTAGAAGCCGAGATTGGAGACGGTGATAGTCCCTCCGGAAAGGTCTTCGCCGGTGAGCCGGCCGGAGGCGGCCTTCTCCTGGAGCTCCCTTATCTCCATGGCGATCTCCTGGACCGTCTTGCGGTCGGCGTTCCTCACCACGGGGACGACGAGGCCTTGCTCGGTGGCCATAGCTACGGATATGTTGATGTCTTCGTAGATGATCACCGTGTCGTCCTGAAAACTGCTGTTCACCTCCGGGTTGCCAGCCACCGCACCGGCTACCGCTTTGACCGCCAGGTCGTTGATGGAGACGCCTTCCATCTCTCGCTTCGTCTTGAGGAGGTTCTCCGCGTTGACGGTGGCCATCTGGGTGAACTGCGGGATGTTCTGCCAGCTGGAGAGCATGCGGTTGGCCATCGCCTTGCGTAACTGGTTGAGCCTGACCTTAGCCTTTATCTTCGGGCCCGAAGATGCGGCTCTTACGTCCTTCTCGGTGATGACCCCGTCAGGTCCCGTTCCCACCACTCCGGCCAGGTCCACGCCCAGTTCCCCTGCCAGCCTCCTCACCCGGGGTGAGACCCGGGTAGCAAACGGGCCAGCCGTCTTCTGCGAAGACGGCGCGCCAGGGGAGACCGGGGCCGCAGGCGGACCCTGCGCCGCGCCGGCCATCTTTCCCGCTCGTTCCACTTCCCATCCTCGCAGGAATGCATCGAGGTCGAACTTTTCGTCCGCCGCGGTGATGACCGCCAGGGGGTCGCCCACCTGGGCTTCGGATTCCTCCTCCACCAGTATCTTGCGCAGCACGCCCTCATAGGAAGACTCGAGCTCGATGGTGGCTTTCTCCGACTCGATGACCACCAGCAGCTCTCCCCTTTCCACGTGATCTCCTTCCTGTTTCTCCCAGGAGACTATGGTAGCGGAGGTCATGGTCACCCCCAACCGCGGCAGGGTCACTACGTCCATGGCTGCACTCCTCTGGTCACGCTCAGAGTGCCCCGCTTCATAAATACGGTGATGCACCGAGAGCGTCGCTGCGCCCTGCCCGCAAGGCGCGCGACTGAGGCGTACTCGGTGAGTACGTCGCAGGGAGCGGAACGCAGCGGGCGGGGATGCAGCGGCGTTCGAAT
>CAYHAT010000031.1:0-7517 GCA_964354675.1 uncultured Actinomycetota bacterium
TCCATGGTTACCGTCCCCGAACTGCAGGGGAGCACCTGGGAAGAGGCCAGGAGCGAAGTGGAGAGCGCAGGTCTGGACATCGAAAAGAGCGAGGTCTCCACGGACGAGTACCCCGAGGGTGAGGTCGTCTCCCAATCTCCCGCCGCCGGCACGGAGGTGCAGGAGGGGACTTTGATCAGCGTAGAGGTGGCCGTGGGCATATCCGATGATACTGAAGACGATACTGACAAGGACGACACCACGGCGGAAGCAATAAACCTCTCGAGCATGGCAACCATCAACGCGACATCCATTCTGGCGCCGGATGCTCCCGGCGTCAGCTATGCGACCTACAACCTGGTGGACAATGTACCCGAGACCTGCTGGGCGGAGGGAGCGCCGGGCTACGGGATCGGGGAACAGGTCATCTATAATTTCCCCCGGGAGGTCGAGGTGACCAAGATATACTGCATACCGGGCTTTCTTAAGACGGATGACAAGGGTGAGGACCGCTGGCTTCAGAACGGACGGCTGAAGACGGTGAGGATCTCCTTTGATGATGGGACGGAAACGACGTTCACCTTCACGGACGAGAAGAAATGGCAGGAAATAGTCATCGATCCCGCGAAGAAGACGCGCAACGTCACCATCACCATCCTCGATGTCTATCCCGGGCAGTCGGGCCCCAACTGGACCGCGGCGGAGGATACCTCAGTATCTGAAATACATTTCTGGGGATACGAGTGATGTTTTCCGCGGCCGGTGACAATTACTTGTAGTTGCTGACCGTATCGAGCTGAGCACAGGTATCCGCGTTAAGGCTCTCCAGAAAACCCTGCACTATACTCCCGACCTGATTGATGAGGTCGGAGCGGATGCGATCGTAGGTATCGCCGGTTGAGTGGTAGTTCGGGTCTTCCTGGTATTCCAGCCAGAACGATGAAATACCGTGGACTTCAAAGGAATCATGATCGCTCCAGCCGGGGTCCTGCCGGTAGAACAGGGCGATGTTCTTCTGCTGGGTGGCGTAAGCATAAAAAAGGTCCAGCAAGGTCTTGGGGGCCTGCACGGTCGCGTTGACGTAGAGGGAGGAACCGACCCCGATCATGTCAATGCTGATCATGCCGATGACGTTTTCGCTTTCGTTGGCGAGTTGCGCGGCCATGTACTTGGAGCCGTAATGGTCATCGGGTTTATGGAAACCCTCGGTTATCTCCTCGGCCCCGAAGGCGACGAAGCGCAGGTTGGGCATCTGGTCGTTGACCTGGAAAACCCGCGCCAGTTCCAGGACGGTCCCCACTCCGCTGCCGTTGTCGTTCGCTCCAGGCCCCCCGATGGTATCGGTGTGAGCCCCTACGATGATGGTCCAGGCAGGATTTGAGCCCCTGTCGTCAACATAAACGTTCTGGCTGTTCAGGCCGTTCTTCAGGGGAAACGACTGCTCCTTTACCTCGGTGTACCCAAAAGCGGAGAACTCGGAATGGACGTAATCGGCCGCTGCGATCTCCGGGGCGGTTCCCTGCGGGCGCGGGCCGATGGACATGGCGAGATAACGAACATGCTGCATGGCGTTGGCCGGGTCGAAAGCCTCGTGCGGCGGGGGGGTATCGGTGACGTCCTCGTTCCCGTTTTGGGAATCCGGACCCTGATCGCCGTCGGTGCTTTCGTTCGAGTTCTCGCCTGTCCCATCGCTCGATGCGGCTCGCTCGCGGTAGATGAGGGAATGGGCACCATAGCCCACAAGCGCCCCCACGAGCAGGAACGCGATTATCGCCATCGCGACGGTCGTTCTTTTCATCAGCTCGTTCCCTCTCGTCCCGCTCTTCGGGTCTAATATATTTTACCTGTTCGCATGACCCTCAACCATAGCCGTCGCCGATCGAACCATGAAGCGACCAGCGGTAGCTGCATCGCTCCCATGGCGAGAGACGGCGCAGCCTTGGTATCGTCGCACCCTGGATTGATGAATATGAATTGTTGGAGGGATCTGTGGTTGCTTTAAGGCCACTGCTATTTCTCGAGAGGTTGAGCTGCATCAAACGACTGGTTTAGAATAGGAGCGACTCTTGTCGCTTCGATGTGGGGGTTTGGTATGCATTATCGCCGGTGCAGCGTCTGTGGCGTTCCTAAGATCGTCAGCCGCTTGAACAACTGGATGCCCAACGGCACCATCGTCAGCAGGGGGGATCAGCGTATACGCCAGGTATTCGTAGATGCAGATCTCCTTCCCGAGACAAGGCGCCGCATTTCGGAGGGGCTGGGGTTTCCCGTGAACCGCATATTCTACGAGGCGCAGCGCAACTCGGTTCGTATCGTCGTCGCCGCCCTTCTGCAGTCACAGGCCATACGCATGACCTTGCGTATACCTCCCTTAAAATATGGAGCCGTGCGGTTCTTCAACAACATGGCATGGATGACGGGCACGGCAAGTTCACGTACGGTCGAGTATCATGCCGGGAAATACGGGGTAGCGCGCATGCGCAATCCGTGGGACCTCGACCTCATGGCCGCGGTGGTCGTCGGCGCCTTCGAAGCCCTGGAGGGCAAGCCCCTGCGCTCCTTCTGGAAGAAGGAGGACGGGGAATACCTATTACGGGTAGAGGTCACCGAGTCGAAGCCCGAACTCTCCGCGCGCCTGGAGGTCGAATACCCGCCGGTCAAGGAGGGGGGCTACCGCCACCACCGCTGCCCGCGCTGCGGGGTGCCCCTGGAGATCAGGCATATGGAATGGCAGGAGGACGAGGGCCTGATCATCGATAAGCGCCGTGGGATACGCATGCTCAATTGGGAGGGGTTCACCTTGTCCCTGGTGGCCCGGGAGCTGATACGCGAGCTGGGGGACGAGGTCATCCCCATAATAGTGGGCGCGGAGAGGGATTATACCATGAAGATGCTCGAGGATCTCGGCCTCACCAAGCCATCGGAGGAGATGCGAAGAGACCTGCTCCAAGAGATGCTCTCACTGCTCCCCCTCTACGGGCAGGGCCTGGCCACGGACGTGGAGTACACCTCCGGCGGGGTCCTCAGGGTATGGGTGGACAATCCTTACAGCGAGTATTTCATGGCCGGAAGGCTGGCGGCTTTCTATGAGGCGATGGAGGGGAAGAGAGCCAGGGTGGATTGGTCGGAAGCCGGGCCTTCCTCCGTCTCCTATATCCTCGCTCATAGTGAGGGTTAGCGGCAGGCGGCCGCAAGGAAGGGCAAGATGACAACCTGCATCCGGGGCTTGCCTCGACTTATGCCGGCAGTTGCAGGGGGAACTGGATGAGCGGGAAAAAACGGGGGAGCTCCTGGCTCGATGCGTTCAGGAGGGTGCGCAAGGGGATGCCGCCACCGACCAAGGTCAAGCCCGGGAAGAGGGGAAAAGGCGTTCCCTACAAGCGCGAGCGGGAGGAGCGCGAGGAACGGGGAGAATGAAGATCGCGGCACGGTCAGGCCATATTCTACGAGATGATCCCAAGACGGTTTAATATAGTATGGGAGGGGTTCTGTTTATCGCGCGGATGCGCAAGAAGGGGGTAGGGAACATGGAAGAGGTGTCCATAGAGATCTTGGAGAACAGGTTCATGCATGAACTGGTAAGCACCGGAGACAGGTTTCTTATCGGGCTGATCCGGGACTTCATCGAGCGGGAGATCATGCCCATACGCAAGGAGATGGAGGCGAGCACGCGTGGCGACTTCAAGCTGGTGGAGGAGGTGCAGAGAAAACTGGTGGGCCTGGGTTTTCAGGGAGCTTTTCTACCGCCAGAATACGGGGGCTGGAACCTGACCTCAGCCCTTACTTACTGCGTTATCCTGGATGAGTTCGGAAGGAGCGAGCCCGGCTGTATCGCCACCTTGGGGGGCGGTGCCTGGGCCTTCCGGCCGGCGGTGTTCGGGAACAACAAGACCCTGATGGAGGATTTCTCCGCCCGCTTCACCGGGAGCGAACCTTACGTCGCCTGTTTCGCCATGACCGAGCCTTCGGGCGGCTGTAATATCGAGAACCTGGACATGAAGGGCAAGGGGATACACACCCGGGCCGTGCTGGACGGGGACGAATGGGTGATCAACGGCTCCAAGGTATGGCCCACCAACTCGGGTGTATCCGACGTGTATTGCGTGGTCTGCAACACCGACCCCTCCCTGGGCGACGATGGCATCGCCCTCATCTACGTTCCCGTCCCCACCCCCGGGTTCAGCTTCGGCAGGTTCGAGGACAAATCGGGTTTCCGCGGCAGCCGGGAAGGGGATTTCTACTTCGACAACGTGCGCGTCCCCAAGGAATACCGCGCGGCGGGACCCGGCAAGGATGCCGTTCTCCTGCACGATAACCTGGTCTTTGCGCGCCTTTTCAGCGCCGCCTGGTCGGTGGGCATCGCCCAGGGCGCCTTCGACGAGGTCCTGGCCTTCACCCGCGACCGCAAGGTAGCGGGGAAACCCATCAGGCAGCACACCATCTGCGCCAACATCCTCGCGGATATCGCCATCGGTATCCAGATAGGCCGGGACTCTTACGTCAACGCCGCCTACATGTTCGACCATCCGGAGACCTATGGGTTGCGCACCTCGAAGCACATGATCTCGAGGTCGACGGTGGCCAAGGTCTTCTGCTGCGACATGGCGGTGAAGGCCACCAACCAGGCCATGGAGCTGATGGGTAATTACGGTTACGCCACCGACTATAACGTCGAAAAATACTGGCGGGACAACAAGATCATCCAGCTGTGGGAAGGGGGAGCGCAGCTGGGAAGGATGGATGTAGCCAGGGGCTATTACGACTACGACCAGTTCTATGAGAACGATCTGTACCAGAGGATGCAGGAGATGCGAAAAACATGAGGGCGGCAGGGACGGCCGCAGCGATAAAGGTGCAGGCGTACGGATCGTTTCCCGGCTGAGCCGGCAAGGAGGATAGTGATCATGGCACAGGTATCTATCGAACGTAAAGAGAACAGGTTCGTCCAGGACCTGTTGAGCCCCTCGGATCGGTTGCTCGTCAACTCTACGCGGGATTTCGTGGACGCGCAGATCATGCCCGTGCGCAGGGAGCTGGACGAGAGCACTCGCTCCGATTTCAAGCTGGTCGAGGAGATACAGGGTAAGCTGCTGCCCCTGGGCTTGCAGGGCGGTTTCCTGCCGGAGGAATACGGAGGCATGGGCTTATCTTCAGCCCTGACCACGTCCCTCCTGGCCGAGGAGATAGGTAGGGGAGACGCCTCCCTGTTCTGTTCCCTGGCGGGGGGCTTGTTGGCCCTGAGGCCGGCTGTCAGAGCCGGGAACCGTGAGGTGTTAGAGCGCTTTGCACCCCGCTTTGCGCAGGAGGATGAGGTGTACATGGGCTGCTTCGCCGTCACCGAGCCGGGCGGGGGGAGCGATATCGAGCATATCGACCTCATGGGAACGGGGATAGGCTGCAGCGCGAAGCTTGCAGGGGGGCAGTGGGTGCTCAACGGCGCCAAGGTATGGCCCGCCAACTCGGGTGTCGCCAACGCCTATTGCGTGGTCTGCAGCACCGACCCCTCCCGGGGTCACGAAGGGGTCGCACTCGTCTACGTAGAGACCCCCGCGGATGGATTCCGTTTCCTCGGGTTCGAGGACAAGGCCGGGCTGCGTGGAAGCCGGCAGGGCGGCTTTGAGTTCAAGGACGTGCGCGTACCCGAGGCGTGGCGGGCGGCCGGACCGGGAAAGGACGCGGAGCTGCTGCGCGACAACCAGGTATTCGCGCGCATCTTCACCGGCGCGCTGGCCATAGGAATAGCCCAGGGCACCTTCGACGAGGTGCTGGCCTTCACCACGGACAGGCTAGCGGCCGGGAAACCCATCAGGCAGCACACCATCTGCGCCACTATCCTGGCCGAGATCGCCATCGGCATCCAGGTGGGCAGGGACGCCTACGTCAACGCCGCCTACATCTACGACCGCCCCGAGACCTACGGGGAGGGGCACTCGACCAACATGCTCTCCAGGGCCTCCACCGCCAAGGTCTTCTGCTGCGACGCGGCGATAAACGCTACCAACCGTGCCATGGAGCTCATGGGCTCGTACGGCTACGTCACCGATTACTTCGTGGAGAAGTACTGGCGTGACGCGAAGACCTTGCAGCTCTGGGAGGGCGGCGCGCAGCTCTCGAGGCTCGACGTGGCCCGCGGCTATTACGACTTCGACCAGTTCCACCGCAACGAGCTCTACGAGAGGATAAGGGAGAAAGGCTGAGCCGCATTCGCCCGCGCGGTGGTGGACCGGTCATCCGGCTCCGAGACTTAATGTTTTGTCGGGGCATCAGCGGACCGACATGAGGACAGGCCTACTATGGCATATAATGGCAATAGAGAAGGGGCCCCACGTGGGGCCCCTTCTTTCGGTTCGGTTCGTTAGCTTCTATGCAGTTGGACGATCCCGAGCATCAGGGCGATCAATCCCAGCAGCATGAGCAGGCCAGCGGCCAGGATCAGCGGTAGCTGGTTCCAGCCTGTGGCAGGAAGCTGCTCGGGTGCGATCGTAGGCGCCACTACCGGCTCGATGATGACAGCCTGCACTGCCAGCACGTAGTTGAGGAAGTAATCCGCTGATGGGACAACGCTGACCTTGCCGGATACGACGGTCAGCTTTATCTCCGTCTTGGTGGCGTTGCTGTAAACATCGGTCGGGAAGGGCCGAGCCTCCTTGATGATGTAGTCGCCCGGCACGAGGTCGGAGAACGCATAGGAACCGTCTGCACCGACCTTGGTGGTCTTGACCAGCGTAGAACCCTGCCACAGCTCGATGCTGATGGGGATCGCAGAACCATCCCAGGGCTTGTCCCCACTGTCGAGCGCACCATCGGCGTTAACATCATTGTACTTATAGCCGGTGATGGAGCCCAGCCTGTAGTTGAGGAAGAAGGTCTGGTCGAGGTAGGTCACCTCGCCGAGCTTTGTCTCCTCACCGGAGACCACTATCACGCCGGTGATGAGTTTCTCGAGCTTGGTGAAGACCCCGGTGTCCAGGATCTCCTCGATGTCGTAGGTCCCCGGCTCCAGGTTCTTGAACTCGAACTTGCCGTCGGCTGCGGTGACCGCGCTGCCCTTCTCCACGCCCTTCTGCATGAGTTTGATGGTGACGCCGGAGAATCCGGGCTCACCTGTGTCCCACTTGCCGTTGGCGTTGAGGTCCTCGTACTTGTAGCCGGAGATGGAACCCAGCTCGTAGTTGAGGAAGAAGGTCTGGTCGAGGTAGGTCACCTCGCCGAGCTTTGTCTCCTCACCGGAGACCACTATCACGCCGGTGATGAGTTTCTCGAGCTTGGTGAAGACCCCGGTGTCCAGGATCTCCTCGATGTCGTAGGTCCCCGGCTCCAGGTTCTTGAACTCGAACTTGCCGTCGGCTGCGGTGACCGCGCTGCCCTTCTCCACGCCCTTCTGCATGAGTTTGATGGTGACGCCGGAGAATCCGGGCTCACCTGTGTCCCACTTGCCGTTGGCGTTGAGGTCCTCGTACTTGTAGCCGGAGATGGAACCCAGCTCGTAGTTGAGGAAGGGCGTGCCGTCCAGGGTCACAGTGGCCCCGGAGGTCACG
>CAYHAT010000031.1:7617-15782 GCA_964354675.1 uncultured Actinomycetota bacterium
CATCTTTGATGCCGTTGGCGTTCATATCCCGGAACTTGAGCCCGGTGATGGAGCCGGCTGCCTGCTCCCATGTCTTGGTCGCCTGGGCTTCGGCTCTGCCGCTGGTAGGATAGGCCAAAACCAGGCTCTGACGCTTGGTAGCGCCGGGAGGAGATACGTAGGAAATACCCGCGGGTATGGTATAGGTATACCAGGCTTTGATGACATCGCCCCCCACGTTGCTGCCCGTGTAAGTGAAGGAGACTTTGCCCGAGGCGTCCGTGACGCCGCTGCCGCTGGTCGGATTAACGCCCGTCACCTGGAACGATACGGTCTTCCCCGTCAGGGGCAGCTCTCCTGCATCGTAAACACCGTCCCCATCCGTGTCCTGCCAGAGGAAGGCCTCTACCGTGTGCTGTGTATTCAGTGGATTAGTGTCGCTGGCCGGGGTCAGGGCAAGGGACGCCTTTACGGCCATGGCGCCAGCGTTGGCGTTAGCATCGGCGATGATCGCCAGTGCCCTGTTCTTTATGGTGTCGGGACCGGTGATCACATTGCCGTCAGAGAAGTACCAGATCGCCGCCTGTACGGCGGCAGCTTCTTCGTTGTTACCCAGCGCGCCGGGCTTGCCGGTGACATAGGGGTAATAATTGTTCAGGATATAGGTGAGCTTGGCTGGAGTAGGCGGTCCGTCCACCAGGGTGTTTCCTATACTTATCCCGTGGGAGATGTCGATGCAGTAGGTGGGCACGTTCGGTACGCCGTCTATGGTGGCGTATATGATCCCCGCCCACCCGGAATGTGGGCTTCCGGTGATATTTGCGCCGGGGGGGCCGAAAGCCGTTATCTGGGCGCTGGAATCCGTGAAGTTACAGGTGGCCTCCAGTCCCGACGTTAACCCCTTGGCGGTTATTACGAATATATCCCCTTTAGTAACTACGTGCGTGGCGGTAAAGGAACCCTGAGCATCACAGAACAGGTCGCTGTCTTGAACCACGACAAGGCTGAGAAGGTTCATGATCCGGAGGTGCACTTGCTCACCCGGAGCGAAACCCTCGCCGAAAATCTGTGCGGTTTCTCCGACCAGGTAATCCGGCTTGTCCGTCCGGACGAGGGCTGGCCCATAGGTAACGGGAGCCGCTTCGCCTTCCTCAAGGGTATTAGTTTCGGTTGCGAGGGGACTCCCCGCTTCTACTCCCTGCCCATCTCCTTCCACCGGCAGTATTTCCAATCCATCCTGCGGCAGCACCACCGGTTCGCCTTCGGCTTCAGTCGCTTGCTCTTCATCTCCTTCCACCGGCAGTTCCCCCAAACCGTCCTGGGGCTCGGTGGAGGGATTATCAACAGCATCCCCCGGCAGCCCCACCGGTTCCTCAGGTGGTGCCTGTTCCACACTTATTACTGGCTCGCTGGTATCCTCCGATGCGAGCAACGCACCCGGCATCGCGAGCATGATCACCATGGTAAAAAGACATACTATGATGATCATCGACCTTATTTTTTTCACTACCATCACCCCCATAAGATTTATTTGCATCCTTGCCTGTTACTATTACGCTTGGAGATCTTCTGTTTCAGCACCAGAGCGCTGAGAAAAGAAGTGTGGTTGATACTTAAAAATGGTGGCAAGTATAGCAACCTATTTTTGAAACCCTCCAAGTACCTCACCTCCCTTTCGATACGGTTTGCCATTTCTTCAGTTGGAGGGGCAACTACCTGTTCTAAGCACAGAAAGAACACCCTTCCAAGCGGGTACGGAGATGAAGAGAGATGAAGATCAAGTGGACGTGGAGAAAACAGATATGATGCGGGCTCGATACGCTCCGCCTCTGTGATATCTACGCCGAATGAACCTTGGTCGCGACCGGGAAAACTGCCCATTCTCCGGCCTACGCCCGATCTCCCTGACCCTATCCCTTCGCTCTCTTTGTCTCCTGTACCCTATATATATAACGCCCGACCATCGCCGATGATCGGGCCGGTTTCACCATTAGCTCCCCGCGTCCCAGGTGACCAAGTCAAGGACACGGTTCGCAGCTGTCCCGCGATATTTAGTCGGCCTTTTTTTGTTTCTACATTATAACACTTTCAACAGCTGTTTTCCCATTTATACTGTTTCCCCTTTCTAGCGTCGGTAAACATCGACAAGTGTATGGACTTGTTTATGACATGCCAGTTCGGGATATATGTGTATTCCAGGAGGCCATTCTAGATGGAGGTATATCAAGACTCCCTGACGTAGCAGGCATGGCTTTCGATGTTTATCTGCCATTATGGGACGTGGCTGCAGGCAGGACGACCATCCAGCATGAGGTCGCTCCGTAGCCTCTGTTAAAATCATCTTGAGGCAGTCCTCCAAGGGACGGCAAGCAGTGCTGGGGGATTACAGTCCTAAGAAGGACTACAAGCCGGTAGTCCTTGGGGAACTATAGTCGTAAGAAGGGCTACGGCCGGTGATCCGCCACCCGTTCGCATGAGAACGGCACTCGGATATAGGTCGAGTTGGAGATACAGGTATGAGGTCAGCGATAAAGATACTGTTCTGGTCGATAGCGTGTTTGCTCGTCCTCTCACTGGTTTTCACCATAATAGGCAGTTCGTTGAATTACGACGGCCTCCTCAACGCCGGAATAATCGGTTGGCTTGTTACCTCTTTCCTGGTCTTCGCCTGGTTCGTGCTCTGGATCTGGACAGGGACCAAGAGATACAAAAAGTAAAACGACAGGACCACCTCGATCACCGCAAAGCGCTCTCGTGCCGGGATACGACCTTCCCAGTCTCCTTCTGTTCATGGTTGATGGGCGTCATTCATGATAGCTTTCCGGAACCCTAAGGTTGAGATATGGAATGGATAAAGAGATACGGGATAGTACTTCTGGTCGCGGCCCTACTTGTGGGTGCCGTGGTGCTGGTGCTGCTAAGGGGAGGAGAGCCGAAGACAGAGTTGGAGCTTCCCGAGGGCGGAACTGTCGAGGTCACGCCGAATGACGAGATGCGCGTGCGCACCGCCGAGGACGACCCGGTCATAGATCCGGCGACATATACCCTCACTATAACCGGCATGGTCGAAAGACCTTTGACCTTCGACTTCGAAGACATCAAGGCGATGGAGGCCGAGGAGAGACTGGTGGGCCTCCCCTGCGTCGAAGGGTGGACGGAGACCGCCCTGTGGAAAGGGACGCGGCTCGCGCCGCTGCTGGAGAGCGCGGGGGTGCTTGAGGACGCGGACAACGTTGCCTTCACTTCGCCGGGAGGCTATACCACCTCCCTTACCCTGGCGGACATCGCCGAGACCGACCCCTTGCTGGCTTACGGCTCCAACGGCGAGATGCTCCCTCACGAGCAGGGCTTCCCCCTGCGCCTGGTGGTGCCGGAACGGCTGGGGTATAAGTGGATCAAGTGGGTCACCGGCATCGAGGTGATCTCCGGAGAGTATGAAGGCTACTGGGAAAGCCGCGGCTATTCCAACGAGGCCGACGCCTCAAACCGTTAAGAGCACGCTTCCTCTGGAGACGCTCACACCATCTACCTGTAATCCCCCTTGCCGGAGGCCCCTATAGATGCCATTCATGCGTGATCTTGCGCACTTACATGCGCCACCTCTATAGAAGACGTCCTTGCACGATGCCCCGGCTACTGCCATTCATGCGTGATCGCGGGTAAGATATATCTACGCGAAGGGATTGGCTACTGGAGGTGGTTCGGATGGACGCTGACGTAGTGGTTATCGGTGGAGGGCCGGCCGGCATGACGGCGGCGCGGGCGGCGGCCGAGGAGGGAGCCAAGGTACTCCTGGTGGAGAAATGCGGCTTTCTGGGGGGCAGCCTGACCGCCTGCCTGGTAGGGACCATAGGTGGCCTCTTCGTGAAGGACGGGGAGGCCATCGACTACGTGGTGGGCGGCCTGGCCAGGGAATGCGCGGAGACGCTCAAGGAGAGGGGCCAGGCCTTCGGTCCCGTGCCCTGGGAGCAGACGGCGGTCCTCCCCCATATCCCCTGGGGGCTCAAGAAACTCTACGACGAGTGGGCGGAGTCGGCGGGCGGGCTGAGCCTTCTCCTTCACGCCACTCTCACCGGTGTATTCGTGGAGGGCTCGCGTGTAACAGGGTTGCGGTTGTATACCCGGGCGGGGGAAAGGGATGTAAGCGCGCCGGTTTACGTGGACGCCAGCGGCGACGGCGACCTGGCTTTCATGGCGGGCGTTGCCATGGAGGGGTCGCCGGTGCAGTTCCCATCCATGAACTTCTACATGCACAATGTGAACGTGGGCGAGGCACTTACCGCCGGGCTGGCAACTTTGCAGACCCTCATCAAGGAGGCCCTGGAGACGGGGGATTACGACCTCCCGCGCTCCGGCGGGGCGGTGATACCCACCATGCGTCCCGGCGAGGTCGTCGTGGCCATGGGGCGTATATCGCTGCAGGGCCGGCCGGTCTGCTGCACCGATGCCGATGAGCTCACCTACGCGGAGCTCGAGGGGCGCAAGCAGGCGGTGCTGCTCGCGGACTTCCTGCGCGCGAAGATGCCGGGTTTCTCCGAGGCCTACCTGGCGGACACTCCATGCCGGGTCGGGGTACGCTCCACGCGGCGACTGGTGGGACGCTACGTGCTCACCCGCGAGGACGTCCTGGGCGCGGCCGGCTTTGAGGACGGGATATGCCGCTCCGCCTGGCCGGTGGAGCTGCACGCCGAGGGCAAGGCAACGGTTCTGGAGTTCCCTCCGCCCGGGAAGTACTACACGGTGCCCATGCGCTGCCTGCTGCCGCAGGAGACGGATAACCTCCTGGTGGCGGGGCGCTGCCTCTCCGCTACCTTTGAAGGCCAGGCCTCGGCGCGGGTATCGGCCACCTGCATGGCCATGGGCGAGGCGGCAGGTGTCGCCGCGGCATTGGCCTTGCGCGATGATGGCGCGGCCACGAAGGTGGACTTCGCGGATCTGCGTGCCCGGCTGGAGGAAAGGGGCGTCCTGCTCTAGAAAATCTTGAGGAGGACCAGCGAGCTATACTCGAACCCTTCCCCATGCATCGCATATCTGCCGGATCTTGAGAACATCTATTCCGGGATTAAGGG
The DNA here is from genome assembly GCA_964354675.1 of uncultured Actinomycetota bacterium. Taxonomy (GTDB): domain Bacteria; phylum Actinomycetota; class Geothermincolia; order Geothermincolales; family RBG-13-55-18; genus SURF-21. The sequence continues at coordinate 12,666 of CAYHAT010000031.1, forward strand.
GCATGCCTGGGGAAGCCCCCTTGGGCGTATATCTTGTCCCCAGCCCGCAGCGTATTTGTGGCATAATGGTTAGCGGTCGTACCACGGGAGCACGGGAGGTGAAGGGGATTGCAGCACGCAGAGGTGATCGTCTACGGAGCGGGGATGTCCGGCCTGGTCGCAGCCTACAACCTGGCACGGGAAGGGCATGATGTCCTGGTGAGGGAGAGGGAGGCCACCTTCGGCGGCTCGCGCATATTCAATCCCTCCACCCACGTCACCCCCCTGGACCTGGCGGCCACCTCTGAGTATATAGGGATAGATATCTCACCCGCTTTCCATGCGGTGGAGTCGATATCCCTCTACCTGCACGACTCGATGGTCCCCCTGCCGTCGGCTGGGTCCTACGCCGTGGAGCGCAGCTCGCGCCTCTCCAGCCTGGACGCTCTCCTCTACGAGGCATGCCTGGAAGCGGGGGTGGAGTTCGAGTTCGAGAGGGAACTGACCCGGGACGAGCTGGGCGACCTTCCCCCCGGCACGGTCATCGCCTGCGGCTTGAACACCGAGGCCTACAACCTCCTGGGCATACCCTACATCACCTGGTACGGCTGGATGGCGCGGGGGGAGGCGGAGCGTTCCGGCTATGCATGGATATGGCTGGACGAATGCATCACCGAGTACGGCTATATCTCCTACTGCAACGGCCTCTACTATGACCTCCTCTTCTCATACGGGCAGGCGGTGGGCAAGGATTGCCTGGAGAGATACCGGGATTTCATGCGTCGCGCCGAAAACGTCGACCACTCCGATTGGGAATACGTGAGCGGGGCCGTACCCCTGGCGGTACCCGACAACCCGCAACTGATGCGCGATGGCCTGATCATGTGCGGCACCATATCCGGAGCCATGGACCCCTTCATGGGATTCGGGATATCCGGCGCCCTGGTCACCGGCAAGGTGGCGGCCATGGCGGTGGAGGACGGGCCGGCGGCGGCGGAGGAGTTCACCCGCTTCAACCGCAACTTCGCGGCAGTGTATCGTTTCAAACACGAGGTGTGGTACGGATTGCGCTCCCGCGTCGACCTCCTGGAGGAACTGGCCGGGGTCCTGGGGCCGAAGCGCTCCATGCGACTCATCGGCGAGGGTATCCGCAAGGGGAGGAAGAGTTCGGCCATCCCCGGCTTCAGCCCGGTGAGCTGCAGTTGACCCGGACTCCCGCGGTCTTGTCTCGGCGGCCGGTGATCGCTCGAGGTGCCCGGCACGTGGTTTGAACCCGGAGGCATGGTTTATACTCTAAATACCGTGAACCGTTCATATCGGACGTGCACGGATGGCTCGCGGAAAGGAGCGGAGAATTGAAAAAGATACTGGTCTTGATAGTGATAGTGGCCTGCATCGCCTCCCTCGCCTTTATCGTCGGCTGTGGTGATGACGAAGGCGGCAAAGGTAACGGCGCTGGCGATGAACAGGGTCAGATCATCGATGAGAGTGGGCGCAAGATAACCGTGGAGGAGTCGCAGGAAGAAGGGGAGAGCAGCACGGTCACCCTCGAGGGGGAGGAGGGGGAGGAGTCCACTATCGAGGTGCAGGAGGAGACCCCCAGCGAGGAGTCGCTGGGAGCGCCCATATACCCGGACTCGGAATACGTCCCCGGCAGCGGGGTCAGTTCCACGACCACCTCCGGTGACAAGAAGCTCACCGCCTCCGGGGCGGAGTTCACCACCAGCGACGACATCGACGAGGTGGTCAATTGGTACAAGGGGAAGCTGGGCGATCCCATGGTCGCAACACCGGAGGAGACCACCTGGATGTTTCAGGACCAGGAAGGCGCGATAACCTCGATCATGGTCAAGCCCTTCGAGGGCAAGACCAAGATAACCATCGCCAAGGTCAGCGGCGATATAGACATCGATCTTTGAGATATCTTCGGCTGCGTCCCGCCGCGAGCCGGTGTAGTCGGGAGGGCGGATAAGAAACTGCGCGGCGGGTGTTTGCGCGCCGCGCTTTCCCGTCCCGGTCCGGATACCGGCTAGCCGGACTACATGAACATTGTGGATGGAAAAGGCAGATAGGGTCGATGCGGCTCGACTCGCTGAAGAGGGAGGATGAGATGGAATACGAGACCTTGAAGTTCGAACTCGATGGGGAGATCGGCCTGCTCACCCTGAACCGCCCGGAGCGCCTCAACGCTATAAACGCCGTTATGCTGGATGAACTCAACTCTTTCTGGGGGGAGATGTTGTCCAGGTATGACTGCAGGGTGATCGTGATGATAGGCGCCGGCGACCGGGGCTTCTGCTCCGGCCTGGACCTCAAGGAGGCGGCCGACCTCCAGGGTGGCTTCGCGTCCGGGGGGATAAGCGGCGAAGCCATCCAACGCGGGCAAAAGAGATTCTCCGACATCATCGAGATGATGCGCGCGTGCCCCCAGCCCATCATCGCGGCGGTGAACGGCGCGGCAATGGGGGCGGGCCTGAGCTTTGCCATGGCCACGGACGTGCGCCTGGCCTCGCCGGCGGCGAAGTACTGCGCATCCTACATCAACATCGGCACGGGAGGAGCGGACATGGGCTCCAGTTACTTCTTGTGGCGCATCGTGGGATGGGGCATGGCGGCCGAGATGCTCTTGACCGGCAGGGTCATCGAGGTCGAGGAGGCCTACCGCATCGGCCTGGCAAATCACGTCTACCCCCAGGAGGAGCTCCTGGAGAGGGCGAAGGAGATGGCCCAGAGGATGGTGGAGAAGTCCCCCCTGGGGCTGCGTTTGACCAAAGATGCCATCAACATCGGACTCAACTCCGGGAACCTGCGCGACACCCTGCGCCTGGAGGACCGCAACCAGCTCCTGATCATCGAGAGCTTATATATCGGCGGGGGCGCGCTGGCGGGAGCGCCGCCCGCGAGCCAGAAGGAAGACATCAATAAACAGTAAGCTCTCGGTTCCATATCAATACGCTACGATAGGTTGCATCGCGTAAGCGATAGCGCCGTCTTCGGCGCGACGGTGCCCAGTGCCTTCACGTTTCCGAACGTGTAGGCCTGGCACGGGTACAGGTCGGTGTAATGCCTGTAGTTCCTTTCAACCGCTTGCGATGTCGCTGCGACCGACCCCATCGTTCCAGGGCAGGGTGTTCAAAA
>CAYHAT010000032.1:0-15670 GCA_964354675.1 uncultured Actinomycetota bacterium
GGCAGACCTCCATGCCGTCCATCTTGGGCATGATGATGTCCAGGATCATGAGGTCAGGATGCTCGGCACGGCAGATAGACATGGCCTCCTCGCCGTCCTCGGCCATGAGTACTTTGAACCCTTCCGCCATAAGCAGTTCCGCGATGAGACGGCGGATATGTGGGTCGTCGTCCGCTACAACTATCTTCTTCTCGGCCATCGCTACACCTTTGCTCTATCTCTCAACGCTCTTAGTATATCTCGGAAGCAATGCACACCCTATTTAGACTCACGTGTATGGCTGCCCTTTTGAACGCCCTCGCATTGCCCCGCTTTTTTTCTCCACACCCTATGGTTAGTCCTTCCTGGGAACTGCGAGAAGGCGTGCGCGGTCGGGAAAACACCCTCAGCCCACCGCTACGCGCGACATGGCGGGGGAGGTCGGTAATTCTACCGCCACCCCCACCTCGGCCAGGGCCTCCTGCACCGCCCGGTAATGCATGAAGCCCCCCATGTGCAGGATGGTCTCCCCCAGCTCGCGGTCGATCTCCATGGAGGCGACGCAGGGGAAGCTGTGCCAGTACTTCGCCACCACCTCGGCCACGGCTGCGTCCAGGGGCGCTCCCTTGAGGTTAAAGGCCACGTAGTAGGTGTTGCCGCAGGGGGCGCTGCGCAACACCTTGGCGTCTTTGATGTAGCCGTCGCCGAGCACCAGCTCTATCTTGGGGTAGCCGATGCGGAAGTACTCCATGAACTCGTTAACCGCCGGGTGGATGCCCGGGGCCAGGGAACAGAATGGCTTGGGGAAGGCGCACCCCATGTCCAGTTCACGGCAGGCCTTCTTCACCTGCCCTCTGACCCAGCGGCTGACCCAGTTGGGGCCCTCCGATGGCGCGACGATCACTCGCGAGCCCACGACTGCCACCGCCCGGGGCAGAGCCAGCAGTATCTCCTGATGCACGTTCAGAGCGACGGTTGCGTCATGGGGCGGCATCTCCCGCCCGATGAGGTCAAGCGGGTCGTCCAGGTAGTAAGGGAGGACGGAGGGGAACTGCAGGATATCCACGATGTCGCCCGAGAAGTCGATGCCGTAGGTGTCCCGGCAATGGTCGCATAGTACGCCGCAGCCGTTACAGTAGCCCTCGTCACCGGCGAGATGGCGCAGGAAGCGCTGCGCGAAGGTGTCTTCGAAGGTCACGGTGAAGTCATCCCGCTTTGTGGCGATAGGTCCTCCGCAATAGGCGATGAGCAGCCTCACGTTTTGGCTTCCCGTCTCCTCTGCCTAGAAGAAACACAGGGGAGTGGGACAACCCCCGGCGTACTCTGCCTCGGCCATGGTGTACTCCGGCCTCTCCAGCAGCCGCATCAAAGAGTCGCTCCCCAGGTACAGCACCTGCTCCCGCTTGCTGCCGTAGCGGTAAACGGTGATGCCCTTGCATCCCAGGTCGTAGGCCAGGCGGTAGGCCTCCTCGATATCGTCGATGGAGGCGTCGGAGGCGAAGTTGATGGTCTTGGAGACGGCGTTGTCGCAGTGCTCCTGGAAGGCCGCCTGCATGCGCACGTGCCACTCGGGGGCGATGTCGAAAGCGGTGACGAAGACGCGCTTCACGTCCTCGTCGATGTCGTCTAGGTGCCGGAGGGTGCCGCTGCGTGCTATATCCATCATCAGGTCGTTGCTGTAGAACCCGAGTTCCTTAGCGGTCTCCTCGAAGATGGGGTTGATCTCCATGAGCTGGGTGCCCTCGATGACGTTACGCACGAAGGAGATGGCGAAGAGGGGCTCGATGCCCGAGGAGCATCCGGCGATGATGCTGATAGTGCCCGTGGGGGCGATGGTGACGGTGGTGGCGTTGCGCATGGGCATGCCCCTCTCGTCCCAGATGGACCCTTTGAAGTTGGGGAACACGCCCCGCTGCGCGGCCAGCTCCCCGCTGGCCAGGTGGGATTCCTCCTCCAGGATAGTGGCGGCCTCCTGCGCCGCCCGCAGGCCCTCCTCCGAGTCGTAAGCTATGCCCATCATCAGCAGGGCGTCGGCCAGGCCCATCACCCCCAGGCCGATCTTGCGGTTGCCCAGGGTCACCCGCTCCGTTTCCGCCAGGGGCCAGCGGTTGATATCGATGACGTTATCGAGAAAATGCACGGCGGTACGGATGGTGTGCGAGAGTCTCTCCCGGTCCCATTGCCCGCCTTTCACCATGTTCTTGAGGTTGATGGAGCCCAGGTTACAGCTCTCCCAGGGGAGCAGCGGCTGCTCGCCACAGGGATTGGTGGACTCGATCTCACCCAGGTGGGGGGTGGGGTTCTTGCGGTTGATGGTATCCAGGAAGACAAGGCCGGGATCGCCGGTGCGCCAGGCCTGGGTGACGATGAGATTAAACACATCGCGGGCGTGCAGGCTGCCGGTGATGGCCCCACTGCGCGGATTGCGCAGAAAATAGACGTCATCCTTCTCAAGGGCCTCCATGAACCCATCCGTTATGCCCACCGAGAGGTTGAAGTTAGAGAAGAAGCCGTCCTGGTCCTTTGCGGTTATGAAATCCAGGATATCTGGGTGGTCGCAGCGCATGATGCCCATGTTGGCGCCGCGCCTCCTGCCGCCCTGGCGGATGATCTCGGTGGTGACGTCAAAGATGCGCATGAAGGAGATGGGGCCGGAGGCAATGCCCATGGTGGACTGCACCACGTCACCACGGGGGCGCAGGCGCGAGAAGGAGAAGCCGGTGCCTCCTCCCGACTTGTGCACGAGCGCCATGTCCTTCACCGCGTCGAAGATTCCGGGTATGGAGTCCTCCACGGGCAGCACGAAACAGGCGGAGAGCTGCCCCACGCCGGTCCCCGCGTTCATCAGGGTGGGGGAGTTGGGGAGGTAGTCGAGGGAGACCATGAGGCGGTAGAACTCCTCCTCCAGGGCGGCGACGTCGGCCTGCGGGGAGTATGCGAGGTCCGCCTTAGCCACGGCCTTAGCCACTCTGCGGAACATGCCGTCCGGCGTCTCCACCACCTGGCCATGCTCGTCCTTGAGCAGGTAGCGCTTCTTGAGGACGTTGACGGCATTGACGGTGAGCTTTAGCTCGTCCCTGACCCCGATGAAATCCTTGGTGCGGCGGATCTCGGCCCGGCGCTCGCGGTAGAGGATGTAGGACTTAGCGGTGTGGGGGAGCCCCCGCTCGATGAGGGTCTCCTCCACCAGGTCCTGGACCTCCTCGACGGTCGGGATGTCCTCGGCGAAGCGGATCTCGAGTTCGGACGTCACCTCGCGAGTGAGCTCCTCGGCCCGCGAAGGTTCACCCTCCCCTATGGCAGCGATGGCTTTCTGGATGGCATTGGCGATCTTGTCGGCCTCGAACGGGACCACGGAACCGTCCCGTTTGCGTATCTGGTCCAAGGGCATGATTATCTCCTCCGGTTCTTCACTATATCGGGGGATATCCGGCACGAATCCCCTCTCAACATCTTATTCTACCCACTGGCGATGACGGTATGCATGACGTGCATTACTTTGTGTGTCTTGCCGGTATGGAATCGCCTGGAGCGCTAAAGGGGGGACTGGTTTGAACGGGTAGAGGATGCACCATGATTAGAATCGCATGTGGAGATGATTTTCAACCTATAAGAATATTCTATTCCCTTGACAACCTCGTAATATACTTTTATAGTTAATAATAATACTGATAACAGTTAAGGTTATTACTGATGAATAATCGTAAGGCAGAGGACATGTTATCCGCGCTGGGGACCGTGCTGGAAGAGCAGGATATAGTCCCGGTGGACATCCTCATCTGCGGCGCTATGGCCCTGCTTCTGCAGGGGATCATCGACAGGCCGACGAGGGATATCGACGGGCTCGGCCTGGTAGTGGAGGAAGAAGGTTCGTTGGTGCTCAGAAAGCCTTTGATGAGCCACGAGTTCAATGCGGCTGTCGAAAGGGTTGGAGCTCTCTTTAATGAGGGGAAGCATTGGTTCAGCACCGCTGCCATAATCCTGCACGACGATACGGAGCTTCCCGCAGATATCGTGGAAAGGGCACAGCTGAGAAGGTACGGGAAGCGCCTGACCGTTCGTCTTTGTTCCCGTCTTCACATGATCTGGCTGAAGATGTGGGCGGCCATTCACAGGGGCGAGCCGGATATAGGGGACCTGGTCGAGATGAAGATCTCAATAGAGGAAGCGAGGGTGGCCGCCGAATGGTGCCTTGAGCAGGATAGTGGGGCTTTACCGGAGATACTGGCCATACTCGAGGAAGTGGGACATGGAGAACTGGCGGAACGATTTGGCGGGAGCGATTAACAAGATCATCTGGAGCCAATGGGCTGCATTGGGAGCGTTTATCACGGCGGAGCCATGCCGCAAGTCGATAGTCGATCCAGAGGCGCTGCTGGTGGCGACATGCACGTTCGGAAGGCAGGACGCGAGGATCCTTGATGAGGCGATGGACTGGACTATCGTGAACCATGAGATGTTGAAGCCGTGGCGGCTCAAGAGGATCTCCCGTTCCTTCGGCCCCGATACTCAGCGGACGCTTGGCGCGGTTCTGGAATATACAGCGAACGAGAAAGAAAAAGACCTCTTCCCGGGGGTCAGGGGGGAAGCCCGCAAGGCCCTTGATGAGGTCGAAACGGAGGAGCTCTTCTGGCGGGAAAAAGGCCGTTATGCCCAAGGGCGCAAACCGCCCGACGAAGTATTCTTGAGGTGGAAGCTACTCCGGGGGAACCCCAGGATCCGCCACCACTCGGGAAAACCCGACCTGAGAAACCCCGCCAACCTGATGCTCCGTCTACGAGATTACTATGGGGCCGGAGCGCGTGCGGACGTGATGACCTACCTTCTCACCGAGGAGGGTGGAAGCTCACACGGGATCGCCGCGAAGATCAAGTACCAACAAGGCCGTGTGTACGACGTGCTGGAGGACCTGGTGGGTGCGGGGATCGCACAGAAGCAAGGCGGCCGGGGGAGCGCCTATTACTGGATCGACCAGGTAAGTATAGCGGCTTCGCTTGGGCTCGGAAGAAGGCAGCCGGTCTTTTTCGTGTGGGGAGATATATTCTGCGCCTTCGATATGGTGATCTCGGATTGGCGAAGGCATCGGGCGGAGTACACGGATGAATTCCTTGCGGCCGAGAGAATGCGCGATCTTACCGCGAAAGTAGTCCCGATGCTGAGAAAAGCTGGAGAGCCTCTTTCCCGGATGCCGGCTTCGGATTTTAAGAGGCAGAAGGGCACGGAACACAAGGAAGCGCTGATGGAGTTCATGGACCGAGCAAAAAATATCTTAAAGCGTTACACCATAGAATGAGCAGTAGAATTGTATGTGCAACAAATCACGTTTGACAGCCTGCATCGCGAAAGCGATTGCGCCGTCTTCGGCACAACGGTGCCAGTCGCCTGGAAAAGTTCAGACTTGCGCTTGATCTCGTACTAACCTTTACGAAACTTGTCTCAGGCCTGGCACGCGTACATTTCGGACGAAGGGCTAACCTCTGAGGCACGCATATGCTGGGATATCAAGCCGGCGGTCCCTCCTCGGTCCACTTCAACCGTAGGGAGATTTCCTCGTAACGTTTGACCTTGTCGGGGTTGACGTTGGTGGTGTCGAAGTCCCTCTCAGCGGTGTAGAGGCCGGTGTCTGCCGCCTCCCCCGGGTCGAAGTCGGCCGATATCCTCTTCTGCCAGCGGTTGAAATCGCCCGCCAGGGGGCTAAGGGCCTTGCGCACCTCCGGGGTGAGCACCGAGAGTGGGGTCATGCAGCGCTCGATGGCTTCGAGGGTGGAAAGGAAGGCGATGGGCTTGAGCGCCTCCAGGCTCCCTTCGTCGTGGACGCTGTACATGTGCACCACCTCGCAGTGGGCCCAGGTGTTGTTCTCGTAGGGCACGAAGTAGGGGTTCTCGGCGCCGTCGTCAAGGATGGCCCCCCTGGCGATCCACTCCTTCTTAACCTCGGCGATGGCGTCGGCCCACGGCATCTGGGAGTCGAGGGCGTCGTTCTCGTCCAGGTTGGTGCAGAAGGTGCCGCCGAGGCGGAAGGCCGCGGGGATGAGGCTGGCACGGATGAGGTTGAGGGGGAGCATGGGGGCCATCGGGGAGGTTTGCATATCCAGCATAACACCCTTGTGCTCCAGTACTATCTGCTTGAGCACTGCCTCCTGATATTCCAGCTCCGCCATGGAGCTTCCGGCGAGGAGGATGGTAAAGGGATACCTGAGCACGTCGTATATGATACTCCTTATGTTGCGGGTCTTCATGATCTTGCGGTAGAGCTTGGGGGCCATGGCCATGGGGAAGGAACCCATGGTTACCCGGAGGCAGATATACCCTATTTCCGCCTCCCCCAGCCCGTACATGGCGTCGGCGAAATGTTTCTCCTCGTGGAAGACGCAGCCGTAGAAACGCAGGTTGTCGGGCTGCTCCACCACGGAGTCGAATACCGTCCCCGCGGCCTTCATGAGGGGAGGCCCGGGCCAGTTGAAGAGCTTGAGGGCGCAAGCGGTGAAGACACCCAGGCCGCCGAAGGCGCCGGAGGCGCCGCGCATGATGCCCCGCAGCGAGGGTCCGGGACCGTCGCCTGAGAACCAGCCCTCTCCCGAGCCAGGGGTCCCCAGCCTGAGCAGCTCGCCTTCGGGCAGGACCCACTCCACGCCCAGGACGTTGCGGGGGCTGTAGCTCATGTAGATGCCGTCATGCCCCACGCCGTGCATGGAGGTGGCGCTGGCCAGGGGGGAGCATACCGGCCCCGCCCCGATGAGGTGGGTGTTGAGCCCGCGTTTCATGGCTTCCGCCTGCAGCTGGGCACCGCTCACGTAGGGCTCCACCACCGCGATCATGTTCTTCTCGTCGATCTCCAGGATGCGGTCCATACGGCGCAGGTCGATCTGGACCACGCCATCGCTGGTGGGCCCGGCGTGCACTCCCCAGCCGGTGCACAGGGCCTTGAACTTGAGGCCGTTGCGGTTGCATGCCCTCACCACCGCCTGAACCTCCGCGGTGGAGGCGGGCAGGACAACCGCCGCCGGGCGGGCCGTCCACAGTTCCGGGTCCTCGTTGAGGAAGGGCTGCCAGGCGTAGGCGTCCAGTACGGCGGGTTCGCTGGAGACGTTCTCCTCTCCCACCGCCTCCTCGAGCGCTCTATATGCTTCTTCCAAGATCACTCATATCAACTCCTCGCCGACCCCCCGCCTTACTATAGACGAAATGATGTGGCGTCGGAAGCCATCGGCCAGGTGCAATGAGCCCGAACGCGATAGGGGGTCGTGTCTTCGATCTTCGGTTCCCTGTTTGCCGGTAGAGTAGCGGCTTTCGACTAGAAGAACCGAACCGAAGGTCGAAGACACGACCCCCTATAGGAGGAGGTCGCGGACTTCCTTCACCACCGCGTAGGCTTTCTCGACGGTGGCGGTGAGGTCGGGGTTCACCAGGCAGCAGGTGGCGGGGGTGAGCAGGGAACTGCCGGTCACGGCTTCCCTCTCCAACCCCTCTTCACCCAACTTGTCCCACAACGCCTGCAGGCGATCGGCCAGGCTGCGGGGGCTCTCGCCAGCGAGCAGCGAGGTGTGGGTGGGTACGGCCCCCCAGGCGATGACCCCGCCGCGGGACAGGAGGCGGGCGAGGCCGGAGCGGTAACCGATGAGGATGTCGCGGTTGTTGTAGGCGTCCAGGGAGATGAGGTCCACCTCGGACTGCAGGAGGAAATCCCAATCGGGATTGCCGCAGAGATGTACGCCGCGTGGCCCCTCCAGGAGGGATAGGAACAAAGCCAGGTCCGCCCGGGCGCTCTCGGAGGTGTAGCCGCTGATGCCGGTGAAGAGGAACTCCAGCCCGGGCTCGTCCACCCACACGAAGGAGCGCGGGTTGATGGCGCGCAGGTCCGCGAGGTGGCGGTTGACCTTGCTGGCCACGTGGCGGATGGCCACCTCCCGGGCATCGTCCCGGTAGATGATAGGCTTTTTGTCGGGATCATTGACCATGAGGCACAGGGAGATGGGCCCCATGAACTGGCCGCGCAGGGCCGGATAGGAGGCGGAGGCGCGCTCCAGGAAGCCGCCGTAGGTGGCCGATTCCCTGGGGGTGACGGCGAAACGGTCGCTTGCCGGGTCCAGCGCCAGGTATTCTTCCAGCTCGGCATAGAAGGCGTCCTCGCGGAAGAGTATCCTCAGGCCATCGTAATCCACCTCGGCCCCGGGCATGCCGGAGACCGTCTGCACGTAAGTGTCCTCGGAGTAAGAGAGATTGGGGAGCTGTGGCCAGAAGGGTATATCCAGGGAGAAGGCGAGTTCGAGGGCCCTTTCGGGGTCACGATGGGGCAGGATACCCATGGCCGTGGTCAGCAATGGTTCATCCAGCCCCAGGACGTTGGCCCCTTTCATGTGCAGTTTTTGCAGATCATGTCGACCGCCGCGCCGTTCACTCGGCCTTTTCCGCCGCTTCGGGTAGCACGCCCGCGTCCACCAGGGCCTTGCGGTAAGCCCCCCGGTCGAAACCGACGATGATCAGGTTGTCCATCTCCATCACGGGTACGCCCATCTGGCCGCTCCGCTCGACCATCTCCTGGGCGGCCTTCTCGTCCTCGGAGACGTCCACCACGGTGAACGCGACACCCTGCCCGTCGAGAAAATCCTTGGCCATGCGGCAGTATGGGCAACTGGGGGTGGAATACAGTTTGACCTCAGCCATATCTTAAGCCTCCTCTCCACAATTCGCGATCCACGAGTGACAAAGTACGTCTACGAGACAACCTTAATAATATGCCTGCAGCCCACGAGCGCCATGACCTCGATCAGATGAACACCTGGACGCGCGGTTATGCCGGCAAGACCGGCTCCGCCGGTTGCACGGCTCAGAGCTGGGAGCAGCCCTCGCTGACCATTCCCTCCAGATGCTTCTTGTCCCGGAGGATGATCTTGCCCTTCTCCGTGTCAACCAGCCCCATCTTCTTGAAGTTGGAGAGCACGCGGATGGTGGTCTCGACGGTGGTGGCGGCCATGTCCGCGATGTCCTGCCGAGTGAGAGGCAGGTCGATGCTCACCCCATCGGCCTCCACGATGCCCGCCTTGCGCGAGAGCATGAGGAGGACGCGGGCGATGCGCCATTCCACCCTCTCCATAGCCAGGGCCCGGATGGTGTTCTGGGCTTCGCGCAGTCTCGTCCCCAGCTCGGTGATTATCTCCAGGGCCAGGTCGGGATTATCCCGCAGGAAGGCGAAGAAGTCGGTGCGGGTGATGGACAGGAGCTCCACGTCGTCCAGGGCCTGGGCGGTCATGGGATAGGGTTGGCCATCGAAGATGGCCTCCTCTCCGAAGATCTCGCCGGGATAGGCCATCTCTACTATGGTCTCCCGGCCGTCCTCGGTCTGCTTGAGGAGTTTCACCTCTCCCTTGACCAACACGTATAGGTTACGAGGTGAGTCACATTCCAGGAAGATATAGTCCCCCTTGGAATACTTCTCGGTAGTGCTCAGGGAATAGAGGCGGTCGAGCTCCTCAGCTTCCAGGAACTCGAACATGGGGATCTTCCAGAAGATGTTGACCTTGGAGGTATCACCCTTTTTCTCTGCCATTTTCTTCCCCAGAATGAAAAGGGGAGCCCGGGCTCCCCTGGCTTGATCCCCTCGGACTTACTCCATGGAAATGGCTTCGGAGGGGCACTCCTCGCAGCAGGTGCCGCAGCCGTCGCAATCATCCGGCTTCGCAAGCAAGGCCACGTCATCATCGTTCAGGTCGATGCAGTCGTTGGGGCACTCGTCCACGCAAAGCCCACAGCCGGTGCATTCGTCATCGTCAAAAGCGGGCCTCTTGTCGCTTGGCTCTCCCATTCGGAATCCTCCTTTACTTCGAACTGCTTTCCAGGATTTGCGAAAATCCCCAATAATCTATAGCACAGAGAGAAAATCAAGGCAATGCCAGAGGGTCAGACCTTAAAACTCTGCTCTGTCCGCAGTGCAAGTTTTGAGGTCTGACCCCAAAAGTGTTGCCTGACCCCAAAGGATCTACCTGGCGCCCTTCATCTCCGCGAGCAGCTGCTTGGCGTCGAAGCCGGGCTTGAACAGGCGGTCGCGGTATGACGAGACATCGGCCTGCATCTTGATGAGGGACTCGATGGCCTGTGCCTCACCGATGTTCCCTATAAGAGTGCCGCCGACCAGCACGCCGTCGTGCAGCACCAGCTTGCGGTATTTGCCACCCTTGGGGTAGCCCCCGGTGAGCGCCTCGTACCCCTCCTGATCGGGCGGGAGGTCCAGTCCCAGGGAGGCGACGGGCAGGCCGTAGATGACGATGACGTTGAAGGGGATGACTCCCTCCAGTGCGGCCTCACCGCCACTCATGTTGGTGCCCGCGATCTCTCCCTGGCGCTGGGCGTTAAGATACGAGGTGACCAGGCGGTTCTCCCCGCTGGCTACGTCGTAGGCCTGGGCGATATCTCCCGCGGCGTAAACATCAGGCTGGTTTGCTCGCAGGCGTTCATCGACGATGACCCCGCGGTCCGTCTCGATGCCGCTTCCCTCCAGGAACTCCAGGTTGGAGACCACCCCGATGGCGATGCCCACCAGGTCCGCGTCCATGGTGTGCCCACCTGTGGCCTTAACGCCGGTAACCATGGTTCCGTCGCCGGTTATCTCCTCGATGCCCTCCTCCTTGTGCAGGATGACCCCCTTCTCCTCCAGGACCTTCTCCACCAGTGACGAGCCGGTGAGGTCCAGCATCTGGGGCCAGAAGCGGTCCTCCCGGATGAGGTAGTGGGTGGTCAGCCCGAGCTCGTTGAAGGCGCGGGCCATCTCAACTCCCAGCAGTCCTCCCCCCAGGGCCACGGCGTTCTTCGCCGTCTTGCCCCGTCTGATGATGTCCTCCGCCTGGTCCAGGGTGCGCAGGTAGACCACGCCGTCAAGGCCGCCGCCGGGGCAGGAGAGCTCACGCGGCCTCGCTCCCGCTGCGATGAGCAGGCGGTTGTAGGAGACCGTTCCGCTCTTGTCCAGGACCACTTCGTGCTCGTCCGGGCGCACCGCGGTGACGCGATCATCTCGTATGAGTTCGATGCCGTGCTCGGAATAGAAACCCTCGTCCGCCACGAAGACCGTGTCCCGTTCCCTCCACCCGCTGATGTAATCGGGCAGCCTCATGCGGTAGTAACAGGGATAGTGGTCCTCGTCCACCATGGTGATGGCCCCTTCCGGGTCCCTCTTGCGTATGCTCTGGGCGGCGCGCAGCCCGGCTCCGCCGTTCCCTATGATCAAATAGCGCATTTCGGTCGCTCCTCTCCCGGTGCGTTATGGTCTCGGTCAAGAACTCGACGGCATGCACGCCGCAAGCCTTGTCCAAGCCATTTTACCCAAAGGTTGCATCATCTGAACAGGAGCAGGGGCTTCATACGGGCAGGGTGTCGTTTGGATGTCCATGCGCGGTGGCAATATAATCATACATATACTCGACAGCAGCACACCGGACAACCCGTGATACGCGGCACTCTCCGGGTGTCCAGGAAAGGGGTGGAGATGGAGGAAAGAGAGAGACTCGAATTCGCCGACGTGGAGGTAAACCCCATTGACGACCTGCTTACGGGCATCCTCATGCGTTATCGCATCAGGCCTCACCTCACCTACGCCATCGCGAACAACTACGAATGCAAGCTCGATCTCTGGGTACCCGAAAACCCCGGGGAACGGGTGCCGACGTTGATGTATATCCATGGCGGTGGCTGGGTGAGCGGCGAGCGGGAGGAATTCGCGCTTCTGTTCCTGCCCTTCATCGAGATGGGCTTCGCCGTTGCGAACGTCCAGTACCGCATGGCGCACGTGTCCCCCGCCCCCTCCGCCGTGCAGGATTGCCGCGCGGCCCTGAGGTGGGTGACGTATAACGCCGACAAGTACGGGTTGGACGCCGACAGGATCGTTGTGTTCGGCCACTCCGCCGGCGGACACCTGGCGTTGATGACCGGTATGCTGGACTCCTCGGCTGGCCTGGATTGGGAGATCCCGGGGAGCAACGACGATGAGCGCAGCGAGATGATGTGGCGGTATTACGCCGATAAGCAGGCGGGCAGGGAAGAGCTCAAAGTCGCGGCGATCATCGAGTGGTCGGGTGTAACGGACGTAAGCGACCTCCTGGACGGGCCCAACAAGAAAGGTTACGCGCTCGCGTGGCTCGGGGCTGCACCCGACCTCGAGGGACTCGCCAGGCGCGTGTCGCCTATCACTTACGTGCGCCCGGGGCTGCCGCCCATGCTCCTGATACACGGCGACGCCGACCCCATCGTCCCTTACAGCCACGCCGTGCGTTTGCACGAAGCGCTGGATGAGGCCGGTGTCAGGAACGGGCTGGTGACCATACCCGGGGGCGTGCATGTCCGTTTCAAGCGCGAGGATATCGCCAGGATCTATGCACTGATCCGCGAAGTGTTGGTGAGGAACGGCCTGATGCCCGTCAAGAAGCCGTTAGAGTGATCCGCTACGCCGGGAGAGCCCGCGAACCTCTACGACTTGCTAAGTCTCCGGCGCCAGCTCTTCTCCCGCAGGATGAGGTCGAAAGCGGCACGGTGGGCCGCGTTCTCCAGGGAGTCGTCCAGTGGTGGGAGTGCGTCGAGGTCATGGCGGCGGCGCAGCGCCTGGAGGACGAACCAGTCGGCCAGCCGGGGGTTCTTGGGCAGCAGGGAGCCGTGCAGGTAGGTGCCGACGGCGTTGCGGTAGACGCACCCTTCCTGACCGTCGTCGCCGTTGTTCCCATAGCCTTTGATCACCCTCCCCAGCGGCTTACAGCCGGGGCCGAGGTGGGTGCGGCCGGAATGGTTCTCGAAACCCACCAGCACGCCCTCCACGCCCGCGAGCTCGCTCGCGACGGCCACGTTGCCGATGAAACGCGTCTCGCCCCCGGCCGTCTTCACGTCGAAGAGGGATATGCCGGGCAGGTCCTCACCGGTGTAGGTCAGGAAAAAGTCGCCCAGGAGCTGATAGCCCCCGCAGATGGAGAGCAGGGCTGCGCCCTCCTCGATCGCCTCGCGCAGGGCCTCACCCTTCTCCCGGCTCAAGTCCTCGCATACCAGGATCTGCTCGCGGTCCTGCCCCCCGCCGATAAAATAGAAGTCGTGCTCCCCCGGGTCAAGCCTGTCCCCGAGGCTTACCGGCGTTACCCGCACGTCGAACCCCCGCCAGCGGCAGCGCTGCACCAGGGTGATGACATTACCCCGGTCGCCGTAGATGTTCATCAGCTCCGGGTAGAGGTGACAGATGCGCAGCTCCGGTGTGCCCAATTACCTAGCCCTCCTTCCAGAGCCCGGGCGCGGCGCCCATGCGCGTGAGCAGGCGGCGAAGCTCGAGGGTGGCGGTGTAGGTGGTGAGTGCGTACACCGTCTCTCCCTGCCGCGCCCCATCCAGGACCGCACGCAGCGCGCCCTTCATGTCCCTCTCCACCCGGATGGCGGAGGGATCGAGGCCCGCATATCTCATGCGCAGCGCCATATCCCAGGCGCGCGTGCCGCTGGTGACCAGGTAACGCGCCAGGGGCGCCAGCTCCTCGAAATCCACGTCCCATATCCACGAGACGTCCCGTCCGTCCGCGATGCGGTCGTTGAGGGCGGCGAGCACCGCCAGCCCCGTGCCCTCACCCTGCAGGGTGCGGATGACCTCATTGAAACCGGTGGGATTCTTGGAGAGGAAGAGGAAGAGCGTGCGGCCGGCTATGGGGATGCGCTCGCCCCGGCCGAAGGCGGTGCTGTATCCCCCCACGCCCCCCTCCACGGCCTCCCTGCCCAACCCGAGGAGCTGGGCTCCTCCCGTCGCGGCCAGAAGGTTGTGGATGTTGTAGAGGCCCGGCAGCCCCAGGAATAGTTCGGTCTCCCAAAGTGGGGTGGAAACGCTCACCCGCGAGCCGCTGGTCCCCGAGAGCTCTATATGCGTGGCGGCGAAGTCGACGGGGGGGCGGGAGGCGCCGCAGCCCGGACAGGAATATTTTCCCATATGGCCGAAATAGTTGGCCTCGAATTCCAGGGGCGACCCGCATTCCCGGCAGTGCTTGGAGTCGGCGGCGTGGCGCAGGCCCGCTTCGGCCACCCCCTCGTACTCGATGCCGTAATAATAGATGCGGGCGGGGCAGTCCCGGCCCAGGGAAGCCACCAGGGAGTCGTCGGCATTGAGCAGCACCACCGCCTCTGAGTCCAGGTCGGAGAGCGCCGCATCCATCTTGCGCGACAGCGACTCCAGCTCGCCGTAACGGTCCAGCTGGTCGCGGAAGAGGTTGGTGATGATGACCAGGCGGGGCCGCAGGCGCTGCACCGCCGTGGGAAGGGTGGCTTCGTCCACCTCGAAGAGTCCTATATCGCCCCGCGGCATTCCCCGGCGGTCCGAGGCCTGGGCCAGCGCGGCGGTGATGCCGGTCATCAGGTTGGCCCCCACGCGGTTGTGCACCGGTTGCATCCCTCCCGCGCGCAGCATCCCCGCCAGCAGGTTGGAGGTGGTGGTCTTGCCGTTAGTGCCGCTCACGAGGATGCATCCCCCCGCGAGGGAGGACACCATGTCCTCCGGCGCACCCGGGTGCATACGCAGGATGACCTTACCCGGGAAGTTGGAGCCCGCTCCCGTCCCCAGACGGCGCGAGAGCTGGGTCACCGCCTTCCCGGCCGCGACCGAAGTCGAGAGCCTAGCCTTCCTCGTTCTTTCAGCCATGGCACTATTGTATATGTCCGGGGTACATCGACTGTAGTCCCCAGTGCAGCGTCCCCGTAATAAGGGGGCATTCGAGCGGCGCCGCATCCCTCCCCCGGGTTGTAGCGAGACTGCTCTCGATGGTCTCACGCCGAGCCATGCATCCTGCCAACCTACATAATGTGTTGAAACACATAGGCGCATTGGGGATAATGGTTTGGACCTGTCCACAAAAGGCGGAGATTGCGTGGGCGAAGATGATGGGTTCTTACGCTTCGGACTCCGATCGAACCACAAGAGAGTGTTATGAAAGACGTTTTACATCGCGCAGCGTTAAAGGCCATGCCCTATGCCAGCCTCGCGGACCGCTTTCGGGATGCTATGGGGGGCTTCCCTCCCTGGCTGGTCGTGATGATCATCGCCATGCTGCCCATCTTCGAGCTGAGGGGCGCCATACCGGCCGGGGTCGCCCTGGGCATGCCGGTGTGGAAGGCGGCTCTCATCGCGGTGATAGGCAACATGATCCCCATCCCATTCATCCTATGGTTCCTTGACCCGTTTTCACGCTGGCTGAGCAAGCACTCCCAGATCATGGACCGTTTCTTCACCTGGCTCTTCGCTCGCACCCGCCGCAAGCATTCCGCGTCCTTCGAGCGGTGGGAAGAGTTTGCGCTCATGATCTTCGTGGCCATACCCCTCCCCATGACCGGCGCGTGGTCGGGCGCGGTTGCCGCCTTCGTCTTCGGCATCCCCAACGGCACTGCCTTGTTGTTCATCTTCTTCGGTGTGTGTATAGCAGCGGGGGTGGTTTCACTGGCCACCTCCTTCTCTTTCCTCCTGGGATGGCAGGGCTCGCTGGTCTTCTTCGCCCTGCTCACGGGAGTCCTGGTGTACATCTTCATGCGGGGCAAGAAGGAATTCGCAGAGGAGTTGCCCACCGAGGATTCACCCGACGCTTGATACCAAACCCCCTCCACTTTCTTAGGGTCAGGCGCCAATACTCAACCTGTTTTCCAGCAACGCCCGACAGCCTGAAGCGCGAAAGCGCCAGCGCCGTCTTCGGCGCGACTGGCA
>CAYHAT010000033.1:0-15393 GCA_964354675.1 uncultured Actinomycetota bacterium
TTGGCCGAGACGTGCAGGATGCCGTCGGCGTCGATGTCGAAGGCCACCTCGATCTGCGGTATGCCCCGCGGCGCGGGCGGGATGCCCACGAGGTTGAAGTTGCCGATGAGCTTGTTGTAAGCGGCCATCTCCCTCTCGCCCTGATAAACCTTGATGTCCACGCTGGTCTGGCCGTCAGCCGCCGTGGTGAACATCTCGCTCTTGCGGGTGGGTATGGTGGTGTTGCGCTCGATCAGCTTGGTGAAAACGCCGCCCAGGGTCTCGATGCCCAGTGAAAGCGGCGTAACGTCCAGAAGCAGGATGTCCTTGACCTCGCCCTTGAGCACCCCGGCCTGGATGGCCGCTCCCATGGCCACGACCTCATCGGGGTTGATGCCCTTGTGCGGTTCCTTGCCTCCGCTGAGCTTGCGCACCATCTCCTGTACCATGGGCATACGCGTTGAACCGCCCACCAGGATGACGTGGTCGATGTTCTTGGGGTCCATGTTGGCGTCGTTCATGGCGCGCTTGAAGGGGCCCACGCACTTCTCCAGCAGGTCTGCGGTCATCTTCTCGAAATCCGACCTGGAAAGGGTCATGTCCAGGTGCAGTGGACCCTCGGGGGTCGCGGTGACGAAAGGCAGGTTGATGTTGGTCTGGGTGGTGGTGGAGAGCTCTATCTTGGCCTTCTCCGCCGCCTCCTTCAACCTCTGCAGGGCCATCTTGTCCTCGCGCAGATCGACGCCGCTGGTGGCCTTGAAGTCGTCAGCCATCCAGTCGATGATGCGCTGGTCCCAGTCATCGCCGCCCAGCTGTGTGTTGCCGGCGGTCGATTTGACCTCGAAGACTCCCTCGCCGATGTCGAGGATGGACACGTCGAAGGTGCCGCCGCCCAGGTCGAAGACGAGGATGGTCTGTTCGTTCTCCTTGTCCAGCCCGTAAGCCAGGGCTGAAGCGGTGGGCTCGTTGATGATACGCAGCACGTTGAGCCCGGCGATGCGGCCGGCCTCCTTGGTGGCGGTGCGCTGGGCGTCGTTGAAGTAAGCGGGCACCGTGACCACGGCGTCCGTGATCTTCTCGCCCAGGTACTCCTCGGCGTCCGCCTTCAGCTTCTGCAGGACCTTGGCGGAGATCTCCTGTGGGCTGTAGTCCTTATCCCCTAACTTCACCTTGTCCGTGGTGCCCATCTTCCTCTTGATGGATGCCACCGTGTTATCCGGGTTGGTCACGGCCTGGCGCTTGGCCACCTGGCCCACCAACCACTCTCCCGTCTTGGATATGGCCACCACCGACGGCGTGGTCCTGCCGCCCTCGCTATTGGGTATGACTACTGGTTCGCCACCCTCGAGGACAGCCACGACCGAGTTGGTGGTGCCCAAGTCGATACCTACTGTCTTTGCCATTTTTCTCTTCCTCCTTTTAATCAGACTTAGCTTGCAGCGGTATTGATCGTATTAGTCCTTCCTTAATATAACTCTTGATAATGTCATTGTCAAGTAATCTTATAGCATTGATTTGAGGTGTTTTGATATGGAGAATCCGCTATTGTTCTTGCTGGTAAACAGTGCTGCGAGGCGCTATCGGGATGCAACTCGGAGCTGTAGCTCAGCCAGCTGCCATCAATTCAGAACGGCATGCACCCCGTATACGAAATAGAAGATCAACATGCCCAAGATGGGATATACCAGGAGCCCGGCATTGAAGCGGATATGGGGTGGGCGCCAGAGCAGGTGCATCCCTATGGTGAAGACGATAGCCCCCGGCAGGGCCATGGCGATAAAGAGCTTAAAGACCCCGGGGGCCGGCAATATCAAGCTGATAACCGCTACGGGTACCAGCAAAGCGCACATGGGGATCATGGCATCGATGGTGCGCTTGGCGCCGAACACCACCCCCGAGGTGCGGAACCCCGCCGCCTCGTCGAAGGGGACATCGTTGGCCATGCTCGGCATGTAAAGGGTGGCCGAGAAGAGGAAGCCAAAGACCAGGGGCCAGGCGGGTGGCCAGGTAGTGGGGTTTACCGCCTTCCACCCCGCTATGAGCAGGACAACGGCACCCGCCGCGTTGGTGACGATGTCCAGAACCGGTTTGTTCTTGAAGCGGAACCACGGGTGGGAGTAGAGGATGCCGAGGATGACCACAGATGCGATCATGAATATGGCGAACTGGATGTTTACCAGCAGGGAGAAGCCCACGCACCCCAACCCTGACAACAGGAAGAGGAGCACCGTCTCCAGCTTCCCCATCTCCCCGGTTGCGAAGGGCTGGTCGGACATGTGCAGGTCGCCTTTGTACATGTCGTTGTGCAGGCGGTCCGATTCGACATCGGCGTAGAAGTTGAGGGAGCTGGAGAAGAACGAGCCGCACAGGAAGCCCAGGTACATGCAGGCTACCTCGTACCCGGCCATGCCCCCCCCTGTCGCCGCTGAACACGCGAATCCCAGGGTGGTGGGGAATATGTATATGAACATCGTCTTTATACGGAAGAGGATGAAATACTTATGCAGATATGCTTCCAGACGAGACCTTCTGTCCATCCTGCCCTCCTCACGCCCTCTCCGTTGCATCAAGTAAAACAGATAACGAAGAAGCGTTCAACAATGATCGAGGAGGTCTCCCGCCTGGTGGAGGATGTTCCAGAAGACCGCCGCCGCCTCTGCCTCCTTGCTGACCCTGGCGATATCGAGCTCGAATAGGAAGCGGGTGGAGAAGAGCGTGCATACGTCTCCCGCCCTGGGATTTCCTGGAATCTCGTCCCCCAGAGCCTCACGCAGAGCGACGGCGGCCACTTTTCCCGAGACGATCACCAGCCGCGGCCCCACGATGAAGAACTCTTCGGCCAGGAAACCGGCGCAGCGCCGTACATCCCGGCGGGCCACCCGCCGTAAAGGGCAGCGCAAGGCGGTTGAAAAATAAGCGCTGCCTAAGTCCCATCCCCACTCGCCCGCCGCCTTCTGCGCGAGCTGCTCCCGCCAATCCCCCCAGGGGTTAAGCGGACCTGCACCTGGACCGGGCCTTCCCGCCAGCAGGAAGAGGTCGGCCCCCGGTTCCCCTTGGCCCGGCATACCCCTCTCCCCGCCGGGGCAGCAGCCGCAGCGGGTAACGGCCGACCTCAGAACAAGCAGGTCGGCACGAAGTTTTTCCTGGATGGATGAGGTGACCCCACCCTCCCCCGCACAGGCGGACCCGGCCCCGAACTCTTTTTCCAATCACCCTCCCGTGTGGCGCATGATGTCTTTCTTACCGAGGATTATAAGCCACCACGGCGACCTCCGTGCTCCGATCCTTCCCGCTCGCCGGTCGATAGCGGCCCCCGATGCAAGGTGGCCAGCCGCTTGTGGGCCTACACCATGTAGTATTTGAAACATAGATTCCCCCACAAGATGTTGACATGGACTATATATATGGATTATTATAGCTGCAAATATACAAAATGTGGGCTGTTAAGTGAGGAGGGGATGGCTTGCCGGTAAAAGAAAAAACAAGGCCCTATTGCTTGGAAGTCACCTACGACGAGATGAGTGATGAGGATCTGATATCCTGCACGCGGCGGGGTGATTCTCAGGCCGAAGCATTCCTTCTCAACAAATATCAGTACCTGGTCCACGTCAAAGCCAAATCCTATTTCCTGGACGGAGCCGAGCACGACGATACCATCCAAGAGGGCATGATCGGCCTTTACAAGGCCATACGGGACTATAAGTTCAACGACATCTGTTCCTTCCGCTCCTTCGCCGTCCTGTGCATCACACGCCAGATCATCACGGCGGTGAAGACCCATACCCGCAAGAAGCACAACCCCCTCAGCTGTTACCGTTCCCTGGAGGCCAATGTCTTCGACGAGAGCGGCGAGGTGCTTTACTACGCCGGCGGCGGGGTGAGCACCAAGTCGGAGGACCCGCTCGAACTCTACATCTTCGAGGACGAGGTGACCCGCATCATCCATATCCTCAAGGAGAAGCTGAGCGGGCTGGAGTGGAAGGTGCTCGTCTCCTACCTCGAGGGTAAGAGCTACAAGGAGATCGCGGTCGAGATCAAGCGCGACACCAAGGTGGTCGATAACGCCCTCTGCCGCATCAAGGTGAAGATTAAAAACCACGTGGAGCCACTGCTGAATTAGGGCGGCTCAGGCCCTTATCTCCCTCGCCCACCCCGACTTCCGGGGAGAGCTGATACAGTACGCCAAGGACATCAAGTACTTCATATTCCCCGAGCACGAGGAGTTGGGCTGACAGACCGGTAAAAGAAGTAGAAACATCACGCATAAAGAGACGGGGCCTGGAACATGGCCCCGTTTTTCGTGGTCATAGATAATGCATCGCCCGTGCGCATGCCGGCAGGGTTAAAGCGGGAAGCCCGGGCATGCGATATAGATGGTGAAGGAGGTGAACGCTCTTGAGGATACGCAGTAGATGGATCTCCGTCATCCTGGTCGTTTTACTGCTCACAGCGGCTGCAGGCTTACTCATCATGGCTGGTGGCTGCACGAAGAGCACCTGACTGCTGCAAAAGGGGCCAGTTGAGGCCCACGACACGACGTATACGACATTGGTCAGCTTGTAGGTGATGCGAAGGCGGCGGTCGCACGTTCTCTCTTTCGAGTGACTTCGAGTGACTTCGAGTGACTTTATCTTTTCCTCCTGGCTTGTTGTCCGGAGGGCGTTTTCTTGGCGGGTTGTTTCCCGGGAGCCTGCTTTTTTCCCTGCTGCTTCGTGGCGGCCTGTTGCTTGGGCTTGGCTTTTTTCTTTTTCTTCTCTTCCTCCAGGATGTGGTAATAGAAACGATTGAACGCCGCGGCCAGGAAGGCGGTCCTCCCTCCCTCGAGCAGGGCCACGAAGATCAACAGCACAGGGGTTATCGATTTGCCCAGCGCGAGATTTCCCTCCAGGATCGCCGCGCCCAGGTAAAAGGTGGCTACGATAAACTCGGGTATGATCAGGAGGATCAGCGCATCGCGGTACCTCTCCTTGACCAGCCGGTAGCTCGCCTGGAATACCTCCTGGATACTCCTCCCCCCTTCCAGGCACAGCATCTGGGGTAGGAGTATGATCAACACGATGATCAGGTCCGCCACGATAAAGTTGAGATAGAAATACACGTAGTACAGGATCCTCAGGCTCGTATCGGCAGTATCGCCGCTAACGAGGAAGCTCATGACCATGCTCAAAACGATCTGGGCGGCCATGATAGCGAAAACCCTCACCAGGCCGGCGACCAGACCGGCCCAGAGCGATGGCAGGGCCCACCCTTTCATCCTCGCGTACGCGCCTCCGTAGGACCGCTTGCCCTTGCCCCTTACCTCGTCATCGAAGAAGAAGACGGCCATGCACCAGAAGAGAAAGAAAAGGGCGAAGCATATCGAGTAGCCGACGAGCTGGAGGACCATGTAGATGGTCTGGGAGAAGGCGGAGATCCCAAACAGGCTGGGGAGATAGAAATTCACCAGGAAGACAAGGGGTATGGATGACAGGCCAAGGAGCAGCCACATGAGCGGCCGCTTCCATATATCCCTCCAGGCATCGACGGCGATGCCCCGCACCAGGCTGCGTTCTTTGGACGGCAATCCTTCTCCTCAAGGTCGAGACGATGCAACACGCTACTCCAAGATAAGCAGCGAGGTATATCCCGTCAACCGCACCTTGCAGGCGGGCAGGCCTGGAGCAGGGCGCAGGCCTGTAGTGCGGACTCGCCTCTCACTACGTCCCTGGCCGCTGCGGGGGTAACAGCATTTCCTGCCAGAGGGTATAATGCTTGGTACGCACGCAGAGATAATACTCGGAGGAGGTGGCTTTGAAGATGAACGAGACCGGCGGAGAGAATCAAGCACAAAAGGTCGGTATTATAGTCGGCATCCTGGCAGCCCTTCTCGTACTGCGCCGTTTGAGAAAACGCCGTAAGGCGAAGAAGCTGCTCAAAGCACAGGCGAAGGCGAAGACACAGGCGAGGGCCCGCGTAGTCGAGCAGCGCATAAAAGAGGAAAAAGCCCGCAAGAAAGCGGGGAAAAAGTTCGGCGCGGTGACGGGTGAGAAGACCCGGAGAAACCGATCGTTCTTCCAGCAGGTTATCCGCATCGTCATCCTCGCCTTCATAAGGAAGTTCGTCCTGGAACAGATGGGAGCCGCCGCGAAGGAGCTGGATGTCAGCAAGCTCGGGAAGAAGGTCGTAGAAGCAACCGAATCCTGATGTATATGAACGTCTGAAGGCATATGTGACCTGACTTGTGAAAATACTCCTAACATCCGTGCGTAAACGCGCTAGGCCTGGAGGTTAACGTCCGGGCGTAGCCCTATTACATAAGACCAACGAGCCCGGCGAGCAAGGTGCTCGGAGGAGCTTGCGACGATGATCAGCCTTGTCGCCGGGCCGCAAGAACACTGGCACCGTGCCGCCGCCCTATGGGCGTCGGCTCGCTTTCGCGCTACATCCTCTCGTATGTGGAAGCAATGTCCCAATAGACGGCGCTGGCGCTTTCGCGCTGCTTGTACCGCTTGTGCCGCTTGTGCAGAGTGCAGCCGAGGTGCAACCAGTCGCGCGTGGTTGCGCAGATGTATTGATACATCTTTAGGGATCAGGCTTTGAAGCCGGTGGGGAGTTTTTCTCCCTTCTCCGCCGTTTCCAGGATCATCTTGTGGGCCCGCTCATAGAGTCCGAAATAAGCGTCGGCGTCGCGGTACCTGACGCGTTCCTCCTCGCCGGCGAACTCCAGATACCTGCTCACCAGGTCCAGGGCTACCTCCGCCTGGGTCTTGGAAAGAAACCCGTCGGGCATTTTCTCCTCCTCTCATCTGCCGCGCTCCCGGCACTCTCCGCCAGGAGGCACGGTGCGTTCGTCTATGCAGCATCCCTGCAGGCTGGATTATAATGATTTCGTCGTTCAGGTTAAAGCGAGGAGTCTGAACATTGGGGATCTCCCTGGTCGTGCTGATCTTCTTTACCGCCTTGGGCGTGCTCGTGGTCCTATATACCCTGCACTTTCGCCGCCGCGCCCTGGCCATGGGACCCGAGAGTCTGCTCGCCGCCCTCTCCCGCACCGTCGCCGGGGAGGAGGAGGCCAGCGAGCTGGAGCTGCGGCAGGGGGTCTCGGAACTGGAGGCGAGACTGCAGCGGGCATTCTATGCCTTCTCGGGGCTCCTGGTTGCGGTCCTCATAGTCTGCCTGGTCCTCACCGCCATGTCCACCCTGCCGGAGCTCACCTTCGCACTCTCGGGATCCTGCATCTTCCTCGGCTCGTTCGTGCTCTCCATCGTCCTTCTGCGCGATATCCCCCGTCACATCAGCAAACAACTGGACAAGGACTCATCCCAGACCTCCTGAAAGCGCATCCCGGCCTCCTGTCCACGTTCATCCTTGCGAGGGCAGCTGCTCTATCCCCACGCATACTCCCCACACGATTTATCCTCCCGTAAAAGGGATAGGCCTTGTCTCTGAGGTATATTTAGTTATAGCTTTGCTCGAGCGTATCGGGGGCACAACCCAAGGAGGTAGAGTCGATGCGGAGGAAAGGCCTCTTACGGTTCATCCTGGCCTGCTTGCCGTGGCTGATCCTGCCGGTCCTCGCCTTCCTGGACCTGGCCCTGTGGGGAGCGGTGGCCGGGCTGGTGATCGTTGTGGCGATGTTCTTCCTCCTGCCCTCGGGAAGGAAGTGGGGCATCCTGCAGGCGTTCTCGCTCCTCTTCTTCCTCGTGGCCTGTGCCGCGGTCTTCGTATTGGGAGACGATATCGACACCCGTATACCCAACCTTCTGGCTGGCGGCTTCGCCTGCCTCACCATCATGGCAGGTTACGGCGCGCTGGAGGGGATATTCTTTCCAGCCCATTACATCTACCTCGACTATCCCGAGAGCATGCGGGAGAGTCCTATCCTGCGGCAGACCCTCTGGGTCCTGACCATGGTCTGGGACGCTATTATCCTGGCCGGCCTGGCAGTCAATATCGTCAGCATGCTGGCGCTGCGCGGGGATAGCTCGACCTCCACCGCCACCATCGCCTCTGCCGCCCTTATCGCAGCAGGCATGGTGGTGACGCCCTTCATCGTGATCCTGTTGCCGCAGCGTATGGAGTCCCGGCTGGTGGAGAAGGGGCCCCTGTCCATAAAATGGGTCCCTCCCATCCTGGAGCCGGACCGTTCCTTGAGGAAGAACGAGTACGACGCCGTAGTGGTCGGCTCCGGCATAGGCGGGCTAGCCTGCGCCTCCCTGCTCTCGCACACGGGCATGAAGGTCATGGTGGTCGAGAAAGCCCGGCTGGTCGGGGGATACTGCCAGACCTATGATTGGGATGGATTCCCCCTCAACTCCGGGCCCACCATGCTACTGGGCGGGGGAGAGGGTGGGACTATCAATGCCCTCCTACGCCGGTTGGGGTTGGAGAAGGAGGTCCCCATGCGGCGGCTGCAGCTGGGGATGGCGGACGGGAAAATGGCCCTGCGCCTGGGGCTCGGCATAGATGAAGACCTGGCGAAGATGGGTAGCAAGTTCCCGTCCGCACAGGACGGCCTGAGGCGTCTCTTCAACGACCTGCGCCGCTTCCGGGGGGAGTTCAGGGACCGTCCCGACTTCCTCACTTCCCCTCTTCCTTCCAGCCTGGAGGAATACCACGAGCAGTTCGTGCGCCATCCCATATCCGCCCTGTGGCAGAACCTCAGCTTCCCGGCGATGCTCGAGGAATACCTGCCCGGCGAAGCCCTGGGATCCCTCCTGTTAAAGACCTCATCCCTTTTAGGTGGGGAAGCTCGCCGCTTTCCCGCCTATGAGGGCGCCCGCCTGCTTGCCGCCATTTTCCTGGACGGCATCTACTACCCCAGCAATCACCTCTCGCACCTCAGCCAGAAGCTGGCCGGCGTGGTACAGAACGCGGGCGGGGAGGTCCTTACCTCTTGCGGGGCGGAGGAGGTGCTCATCCAGGGAGAGGGGACCAAGGGAAGGCCTATCGGACTGCGCCTGACGGACGGTTCCCAGGTCCGTTCCGGGGTGGTGGTCCTGGATGTAGACCCGCGCCGGGCGCTGACCGGACTCATCCAGCCTTCCTCCCTCGGCTTTGAATTCATCAAGGAGCTGGAGAAGCTCAAACCATCCGGGTCCGCCTTCGTCCTGCACCTCGTGTTCCAGGAAGACCTGCGCATCCCCGAGAGGGTCTTCCTCTTCCCACCTAAGGCACGCCGGGTCCGGACAGGTGATACCTACATGGAGGTGGACTCCATCATCCTCACCAAGGAAGCGTGCACCGAGGCAGACAAGGCGGGATGTGTGCTGCTGGCGAGGATCAACGTCCCGAGCCAAAGTTATCACGTGTTCGATGACGCGGCAGAGAGCGCCGAGATGGGGGCCGAGCTCACCTCGCTGATGAAGGAGGAGATAGCCTCCATCCTGCCGGCGGTGAAAACGGCGGTGAAGGAATTTGTGACCGTTCCCTCCCACTTCACGCGCTTGACCTCCAGCGGCCAGGGCGCCGCCTTTGGATTCGCCCCCATGCTGGACCAATGGTATTACCGCCGGCCGGGGCCCCGCCTCCCCTTGCACAACCTATATTTGGTGGGCGCCTGGAGCAGGTTCGGTGGCGGGGCGGAAGGCGCGGCCCTGAGCGGCGTGATCGCCGCCCGCGAGCTGCTCGGGGAACGGCCATACGGGGGGGCCACGGGGACCAGGGCTGCCGTCAAGCCCGATGCACCGCAACCGCCCGAGAAAAACAAGCCCGAGAAGCGTTCGCTGTTGCGAGGCCGCAAAAAGAAGCCCAGGGAAGAGGAAGAGAAAGACGATGGCGAAGACTGAGAAACGTTTTCTCGTAGCTCATATGTCCGACCTCCACTGCGGGGACCTGCGCTTCGACCACAAGCTGATGACCAACTGCATCGAGATCATCAACGGGGAGAATCCGGACCTGGTGGTCATCGCGGGCGACCTCTCCGTCGAAGGCTACCGGGAGCAGTTCGAGGAAGCAAACGTTTACGTCGACCTGATCTCCTGTCCGCGCAAGATGATCATCGCCGGCAACCACGACTGCCGCAACGTAGGGTATATCCACTTCGAGGATCTCTTCGGCCCCCGCAGCTCGACCGCCCGCTTCACCCATAGCGGCGCCTGCGGCAAGGGCTTGAGCGAGAAAGTGGAGGTCGTGGCGGTGGATTCCAACAAGCCCGACGTCAACGACGGCGAGGTGGG
This sequence comes from uncultured Actinomycetota bacterium, assembly GCA_964354675.1. GTDB lineage: Bacteria > Actinomycetota > Geothermincolia > Geothermincolales > RBG-13-55-18 > SURF-21. The sequence continues at coordinate 10,137 of CAYHAT010000033.1, forward strand.
CCGCCATAATTACGGTTTCATCGAGAGCGAGTTCTCAAAGGATGCCACCTTCAAGATATTCGTCCTCCACCACCACCTCGTGCATATCCCCGGGACGGGCAGGGAGAGGAACATCGTTTGGGATGCCGGTGACGTGTTGCAGGTGTTGCGGGATATGCACGTGGACATCGTGTTGAGCGGGCACAAGCACGTGCCCTACATATGGCCCCTGGCGCGCATGTACCTCATCACCTCGGGGACTGTCTCCACCTGGCGCACGCGCGGGAGCGCCCCGCCCTCGTTCAACCTCATCCAGATAGAGGGGGAGGAGATAACCATCCACATGGTCTCATCGGCGGATGGCTCCCACCAGAGCCATGTCTTTCCGCGTTGGTGGTGCCACGAGAGATTCTCGGGTTACCAGCACTAGGGCTTGCCCAGTATCTTCTGCACCTTTTCCAGGAGATCGCTGAAGACGTAAGGCTTGGCGATATAATCCGCTGCCTGCAGGTCTTTCCCCTGCTCCATGTCCTCCGGCCGGTTCTTGACCGTGGAGATGATCACCGGGGTAGCCTGCGTCACCGGGTCTGACTTCAATTCCTGCATGATCTCCCAACCGCTCTTCCCCGGCATCAGGATGTCCAGGATGATGAGGTCGGGTTTTGCCTTCAGGCACTCTCCCACCGCCTTGACGCTTTTCACGCATCCCAGGACCTCGTAGTCCTCTTTCTCCAGTTTGCGCTGGAGCATCTCGACAATGGCCTCGTTGTCATCGATGATGATTATCTTGCCCTTCATACCACCCACCTGCTGTAGATCCACCTCGCTCGGTTTCGCGAGGAAGGCCTCCTCGCAAGGATCATTATAAACCAAGCAGGGGACGGGCCGCTCCCCCAGCCCGGCAAGGCCGCTACCCTGCAACCATGCCCTCACCCGAGGACCGGGTGTGTCGAAGGGGATCGTGCGTGAGCAGGATGGCCGCGAGCTGGTAACCCTGCAGGGGCCTTGCCATCCATCCCGCTTGCTATGTTTCGGGAGCATTTTGCCGGATTCCCGTAACGCTTGCCCGCCAACGATGTTGTATTAGTCGTCGGATGTGGGTATATATGAATATCTACCTCTTTGAATCGTACATGCTAAGGCAGACAGAAGGGATAGGTCGTGAAAGTCACTTTGATCGAACCCAGGGCACCCGGGCTTCACGTCTACGCGAAGTTCAAGTTGCCGCGCCTGGGGCTTCCCCTGCTGGGGGCCATGCTGGAGCGCGAGCTCGGGATCAGGCCTACAATATTCTTCCAGGAACTGGGGGGAATAGATTGGAACGAGGTGGCCGAGTCCGACCTGGTGGGAATATCCACTATCACCACCACCGCTCTTGAGGCCTACGCCATCCTCGACCGCATCAAGCAGCGCGGTAATATACCGGTGGTCATGGGCGGACCGCATGTCACCTTTCTGCCGGACGAAGCCCTGGAGAGGGGCGCCGACTTCGTGATGCGTGGGGAGGGCGAATATGCCTTCGTCGAGCTGGTCAAGAGACTCAGGGCGGGAGACGACGACTTCACTTCGATACCCGGCCTCTCCTATCACAGCGGGAACGAATCCATCCACAATCCCGCCATGCGGCAAGTGGAACACCTGGACGACCTGCCGTGGCCGGACCTCACCCTGATAAGAAACTACGAGAAGATCCGCACCATCCCGGTGATGACCAGCCGGGGCTGTCCATTCAACTGCAAGTTCTGCTCGGTCACCAAGATGTTCGGCAGGCGCTACCGTTTTCGCGACACCGCCGACGTCCTGGACGAACTGGAGATGCTGCACGAGCGCAATCCCCGTGCCAGCTTCTTCTTCTATGACGATAACTTCACCGCCCGGCCCAAGAGGACCAAGGAGCTGTTGCAGGGTATGATCGACAGGGGGTTGAAGGTAAGCTGGACCGCTCAAGCCCGGGTTGACGTGGTCAAGGATGAAGAGCTGCTTGACCTCATGCGCGAGAGCAGGTGCACGTTCCTCTACCTGGGGCTGGAATCCATAAATCCCCTCACCCTGGAGAGCTACCGCAAGGAGCAGACGGTCCAGGACATCGCCGATGCGGTAAAGATACTGCATAAATACGGCATCAAGGTCCACGGCATGTTCGTGCTGGGGTCCGACGATGATGACTTGGAGACGATAGAAGAGACGGTGCGTTTCGCGCGGGGCCTCAAGATAGACACCGTGCAGTTCCTGATCCTCACGCCCTTTCCCGGGACTGAGACCTACGACGAGCTGACCGAGCAGGGCCGCATCCTGGTCGATGACTGGTCCAAGTACAGTGGCCACCATGTGGTCTTCGACCCTCTCAAGATGACCCCCTACCAGCTCCAGAAGGAGGGTTCCATGCGCTCCATGCGCCGCTTTTACTCGTTGTGGCGGTGCTGGAAGCTGGGCATGCGTTTTCGCTGGTGGGACTTTGCCATCTATGCATATGCCCACCATACCATAAGCCGCGGACGCTCCCGCAACAAGGAATTCCTCAAGGACCTGAAGCAGAGGCGGTTCCGGGTGCGGCTGAAGACCCCCGCCGGCCCCCTCAGCGGCCTCGATGTCGACTCATAGTCAGGCTGGCAATCCCGGGATCGGGCATCCAAACGACGCATGCTGGCAGCCATAGACGCAGCTCAACAGGGGTTCAGGTTCAAATGCCTGCGTGTTCTTGGCATTCCGCTGGCACGACACTTCCGCTCTCTTGGTCGGCCCCTCTGGCAGCCCGTAGGACTGGCGTGGACCGGGTTTGTAAGCCGCGGAAGCAGGGTTTCACCCTGATTTCCTTTATTACGGGGAGGAAGCTTCTGGTTTATCTGGAATTTTATATATAGAATTATAGTTGTTGGGTCGATGGTTAAGATAGGAAAACCCGAGGAGAGGCCCGCATGGCGGGGGTTGGAATCGCCGTACTGAGGTGCTGACTTGGAGCTCAAGGTAGGTTGCTGCGGTTTCCCCCAGGCAAGACAGATCTACTATCGGACTCTTCCCCTGGTGGAGATACAGAAGACGTTTTACCAGCTGCCAAGGGTGAAGACATCCCATAAGTGGCGCCAGGAGTCGCCCGCGCACTTCGAATTCACCCTCAAGGCCTGGCAGCTCATCACCCACCGCCCTTCCAGCCCCACCTACCGCCGGCTCTCCCACCCCATCCCGGATGAGCTGCGGGAAGCTTACGGTTCCTTCAAGCCCACCCCCGAGAACTTCAAGGCCTGGAAGGACACCCTGGAAGTCGCCCGGGCGCTGGAGGCGGAGATCGTCGTCTTCCAGACCCCATCCAGCTTCGGCCCGGGGCCGAAAAACATCGCCCAGATGCGCACGTTCTTTACCAGCATAGAGCGGGACGGCCTGCAGACGGCCTGGGAGCCGCGTGGGCAGTGGAGCCCGGACGAGGCGGGGCAGATCTGCCGTGAACTGGACCTTCTTCACGTCGTAGACCCCTTCCAGGGCCGGGAGAAAGCCGGCGCGGTCATCTACTGGCGGCTGCACGGAGCAGGCAACTTCCGGCACCGCTATACAGACAAGGAACTGGGAAAACTGGTCACCATCCTGCGCAGGAGCAAGAAGAAAAAAGCATACGTACTCTTCAATAACATCTACATGTGGGAGGACTCCCAGCGTTTCCTCGAGATATGGGAAAAACGCAAGGGGTAAGGTCTTGCGTTTTGCCCTTTCAAATATCGCTTATGGGAAACGGCTAAGAGGCAAAACGACAAGACCTGACCCCTATTGCCATTACCTCAGATAAGGCTAGATGCGGCGGAAGTCACTTAGTCCTGATCCCATTTCCCGTTACCCCACATAAGGCCGGCGGCGGCAGGCGTTATCCCGCCAGCTGCTCCTCGACCTCGCCTACAAAAGACCTGGCGTCCTCGAGACATGCCGTGGCCGTGAGGGGGTCGGCATCAATCTCCCCGCTTTCGGCCACGCGCCGGTAGAGGTCGGCAACGATCGGTAACGCCCGCTGGTTCTCCTTGCTCAACGCTAGCCCGGGCAGGGCATCGCGCTGAAAGCCCCTCACGACATCCTCCCAGCCCGAGAGCTCCCCTTCATAACCTGCAAGGGCTGCCCTTGCCGCATATACCATTGCCAGGAAGGAGCTTGATATAGCCTCTTCCGCGAGCCCCCCTACGAGCAGGTCCTCGGCGGCCAGCAGGGTGAACCTGGCCTGGTCCAGCCAATCCCCACTACCTTCTTCTACATCGAACAAGCCCGCCTCACCTCCCTGCCCGCCATGCTTCACGGCTGCCAATCGACACCTACTACCTTATAATGTGGGGGACGAGTCACGTCAAACGATGGCCAGAGCGCCGGAGAACGCGCCGGTGACGCGGAGGAGCGATGGAGTTCTTCAAGTATCACAGCCTGGGAAACGACTTCATACTCCTGGATGCCCTGGAGTCGCCGCTGAAGCTTTCACCAGCCGACATCCAAATGCTCTGCCACCGCCATCTGGGCATCGGCGGAGACGGCATCATCGTGATGGAGCCCTCCAAAAAAGCCGTATGCCGCATGACCAACTTTAACCCCGACGCCAGCCAGGCGGAGGTCAGCGGCAACGGCCTGCGCTGCCTGGCCAAGCACCTCTTCGAGACGGGCATACATCCCGAGAAGAATATGCTCGTCGATACCCCTTCCGGCGTGAAGAGGCTCAGTATCCATACCACCATGGGCAAGGTACGCACGATAGAGGTGTTCATGGGCAGCCCCGACTTCCGCCGCTCCTCCATTCCCATGCAGGGCGAGGAAGACGAGGCCATAGACGTGCCGATAACCGCGGCCGGGCAGACCGTGAGTGCCACCTGCCTCTCTATAGGCAACCCCCACTGCGTCCTCTTCCTGGAAAAGCTGGAGGACCCTATGGTCAGAGAGCTGGGTCCCGCCATCGAGAACCATCCCCTCTTCCCCTTGCGGGTAAACGTGGAGTTCGCGCAGGTGATAGACATGTCCGAGATGCGCCTGCGCTCGTGGGAGAGAGGCGCCGGGGAGACTATGGCCAGCGCTACCGGCGCCTCCGCGGCAGTGGCCGCGGCGCTACGTACCAAGAGGTGCAAGGGGAAGATGCACGTCCAACTGCCGGGAGGGCTCATGGAGGTCGAGGTCACCCCCGATGGGGACATAATAACCCGTGGCCCGGCCCGTCGTGTCTTCCAGGGAAAACTGGACGAGGACTGGCGCGAGAGAAGCCGTATCATCCTGGCGTAGGTTTTTGCGGCCCGGGCCGCTGGGTAACGGTCTCGCTCCGCTAACA
>CAYHAT010000034.1:0-5686 GCA_964354675.1 uncultured Actinomycetota bacterium
CCCACTAGTAGATCAGCCAACGACGGGGTTTATGCAACAGGCTCCTGACCCCGAGGGAACCGTCAACACTTGACGGCGCAAAGCCCTGAGAAAGGATCCGTTATGAAGGAATACAGGATAAAGCCACTGCTCACCGGCTGGTTCCACATGAACTGGGGGCCGATCATCAGCCCCCTCGCACAGGGCTATTTCGCCGACCTGCCCGTTTTCATGTTCCTCATCGAGGGCGAGGACGGCGAACAGATCGTCGTCGACGCCAGCTACCGGCATGAACACGTGCCCAAGTTCCTCTTCGGGCCACACCGTTCCCCCGAGGAGGAGGTGCCGGCGGTGCTCGAGCGCAACGACGTCGATCCCCTGGCGATAAAGAAGGTGCTGGTCACCCACCTCCACATCGAGCACGCCGGCTACCTCTATCTCTTCGAGAACGCCGACATCTACGTGCAGGAAGAGGAGGTGCTGGATTCCTACTTCCCCATGGGCTACCAGGCGGTGGGGTGCTGCCCCGAGGACTGGATCGACCTCGTGCCCCGGTTCCGGCTTTACCGGGGGGACCTCCCACTGCAGGAAGGGATCGACCTCATCCTTGCCCCCGGGCACACGGCGGGCTCCCAGGCCATAGCGGTGAACACCTCGCGGGGCCGGGCTATCATCACCGGCGACACCCTCTACCTGTACGGAGGCATGGCCAAACGTTTCCCGCAACATTTCTACGAGCTTGCGGGCAAGGGAGGGGTATCGGGACAGAAGCTCGACCTCTCCGACCCAGAGGTCCAGCAGACCCTGGCCCGGGTCTTCAATTCCAGGTACGGTGGATACTTCGGTCCCTCCATCCTCAATGCGGGGGACATCATGCGCAGCCTGGCCAGGCTGGACGTCATGGCGGACATCATCGTGCCGGCCCACGACCCGGAACTCTTGAGGATGAAGGTCATACCGGACGACTACGACCTGGAATAAGCTTCTTGAAATGGTTTTTTGTAAGAGCACCCTTTGGTTTAGGTAGGCAGGAACGGGGGTATCAAGGTAGTAAGGCGTGAAGACTCGATGACTCGGGCAATTTCTATTTGCATAATCGCATATGAAATCTATATATTGTTTGTGCCGTTAGATTCATCTCGGCATCTGGATATTGCAGGGCAACGCGACTAGTCAGAGGAGGGATTACGCATGGCATTGACCTACGGAACCGACGAGTGGAACCAGGCCTATGACGCGCTGGTCAAGGAGCGTCAGGAGAGCCAGTCCAAACCCTTCGTAATGGGGACCCCGGAATGGGTGGCGCAGTACGAGGAGCTCATCCAGAAAGACGCGGAGTACAGGGAAGCGGCTAAGGACTGGGAGGGCTCGGTGGTCATCAAGATCCTGGCCAAGCCGGAGATCGGACTCGACAAGGACCTGTACATGTTCATGGACCTCTGGCACGGCGACTGCAACTACGTGAAGATCGTGCCCGCGGAAGTAGGCGATGCCGCGGACTACGTCATCACCGGCGAGTTCGAGCGCTGGCGCGCGGTCATGGCCAAGGAACTGGACACCATCAAGGGGATGATGCAGGGCAAGCTCAAGCTGAAGGGAGACCTGCCCACCATCGTGCGCGCCGTCAAGGCGTCCGCCCGCCTGGTGGACCTCTCCGCTTCCACGGAGCCGAAATTCCCCGACGAGCTCGATGCGGCCGGGATCGAAGAGCTGCGCGCGCTTCTGAAGAGAGCCGAGGATGAGTTCGGGATCTAAGCGCACGGCATAGAGCTTGTTCATGCTGAACCGGGTTCCCGGGACCCTGTGCCCGGGAACCCTTTGCCAAGATTGCATGCCGGCATCCGTCGTCACCGGCTTAGTATCAATCGCGATATCCCGGGGTCAGAGACCCCGAGGATGCAACCGGAGGTGGTTTTTATGGCCTACGACAAGGACCTTTCCTTCATCTACAAGAACCCTACGAGGGTGGTATTCGGGATCAACTCATTAAGAGACCTGGGCCCCGAGGTGGATGAGCTCAAGTGCTCCAAGGCGTTCGTGGTATCGGATAAGGGCGTTGCGGCGGCCGGTCTGGTGGAGAAGGTGGAGAAGGCTCTGGGCAAGAGATGGGTGGGCACCTTCGACGAATGCCCCCAGGACTCGGGTCTTCACATTGTGAACCAAGCTGCGGAGCTGGCCAGAGAAAAAGGCGCGGATATCCTGATAAGTGTGGGGGGAGGAAGCGTTATCGATACGGCCAAGGGTATGGCCATCCTCCTGAAGGAAGGAGGGAAGATCGAGGACCATTACGGGTTGCAGTTGTTCACCCGCCCGCAGACTCCTCATGTGGCGATCCCCACCACCGCCGGGACGGGGAGCGAGGTCACCTGGGCCCTGGTTGTGAAGGACTGGGATAAGAACCAGAAAATCCTCTTAGGCGACGACAACATCATCCCCAACACGGCGATCCTCGACCCCATACTGACCCAGGGCCTGCCGCCTATGATCACCGCCTTCACCGGCATGGACGCCTTGACCCACGCCATCGAGGCCATCCATGCCTTACAGGCCGAGCCCATCGCCGACACTATGGCCTTCGGGGCCATCCGGATGATCGTAGAGTATCTGCCCAAGTGCGTGGAAAACGGTGACGACATCTTCGCCCGGGGCCAGCAGCAGATCGCCGCGACTATAGCCGGGGCCGCCTTCGGCAATGCCCAGATCGGCCTGGTGCATGCCACGGCCCATTCCGCGGGTGCATTGTTCAAGGTACCGCACGGGCTGGCCAACAGCATCCTCCTGCCCTACTGCATGGAGTACAACATGGATGAATGTGCCGACCGCTATGCCTTTGTCGCCGATGCAATGGGGGTTAAGGAAAAGGGGATGAGCGACGAGGAGGCCTCCCAGGCGGCAATCGAAGCCATCTTCGCATTGACCAAGAAGGTCGGCCTGCCCCAGAAGCTGAGCGAGGCCGGCGTCGAGGAATCGGGCCTGGAGGCGATCGCAGAGTTGTCCCTATCCGATGGGTCCATCGTCTACAATCCCAAGATGATATTCGAAGCTGAACAAGTGATGGAGGTCTTGAAAAAAGCGTTCTAGGCAGCTGGATCGCATCGCTGTCAGGACCGCGTCCACAGGCATTAAGGAGGTATGTAGATGGCGGATGTGAAACTGGCGCCCGGGGCCGACGAGGTGGCCATGGCGGTCATGCTCTCGGACATGCTCGCAGCCAACCTCGAGAAGCCGGAGAAGATGAAGGACTTCAACAAGCTCAAGGCCCGCGTGTTCATCAACGCCACGGACGCCGAGGCCGAGATAACCATGGTCTTCGACAAGGGGAGCCTCACCGTCTATGGCGGCAAGGAGGGAAAACCGGATATCTCCATCATCACCGACGCCGCCACCCTCCTCGACCTCGCCAACATCAACATCAAGTTCGGGATGCCCTATTACTTCGACGAGGCCGGGATGGCGGTGGTGAAGAAGCTGCTCAAGCGCGAGCTGAAGCTGAAGGGGATGTTCACCCACTACTTCGCGCTTAACCGGCTCACCAAGATCATGTCACTCAACTGAGGTATAAAGGCCGCGCACGCGGCCGCGCTATCGTGGGAGGAAACATGGCGTCTTGCGGCCGAAGGCGCGAGCAGCCCTGCGAGCGTCTCCGCCATCCTTGCGCCTACTAAAAGAACGGGGTGATGACTATGGCTTACGGCAACATGGGTAAAGCACTGGAGGTGGACCTCACCTCCGGAACGACCTCGGAGTTCGGACTCGACGGGGCGATGTGTCGCGACTATATCGGCGGGACCGGGCTGGCGGCCAGGCTCCTCTTCGACCGCGGCAACCTCGATGCTGGCCCCCTGGACCCTGACAACCTGCTCATCTTCGCCACCGGGCCGCTGACGGGCATCGGCTTCTCCGGCTCCAGCCGTCTCTCGGTAGGAGCGCGCTCCCCCCAGACCGGGATATGGGGCCAGGCCTCCTGCGGGGGGAACTTCGGGCCCGAACTCAAGCGCTGCGGCTATGACGCCGTGATCTTCAAAGGGAAAGCCGAGGAGCCGGTCTTTCTGCTCCTGGGGGAGGACTCCGCGGACATCCTGCCCGCCGACGACCTCTGGGGCATGGACAGCTACGAGACCACCGACGTCTTGAAGGAACGGTACGGCAAGGGGGGCAAAGTCCTGGCCATAGGCCCCGCCTCGGAGAACCTCATCCCCTTCGGCAGCATCATCAACGATTACGGACATATTTTCGGCCGTTCCGGCATGGGCACGGTGATGGGCTCTAAGAACCTCAAGGCCATCGTAGCTGAGGGGGGCAAGAAGCCGGAGTACAAGGACCCCGAGAAGGTCAAGGCCATGCAGGAGGAGCACCGCGAGATGATCAAGGACAATATCCTCTGCGGAGCCATGAGCGCCTTCGGCACCGGCGCGAACCTGGAGGCCAAGATGTTCGAGGGCGACGTTCCCACCCGCAACTGGGGGCAGGGCCTGTGGGAGGAGGGCGGGGAGAAACTCTCCGGCATCGCCCTCGCGGACAGCTTCGTCGTCGACCACGGCAGTTGCCGGGGCTGCGCCGTGCGCTGCAAGCCGGTGGTGGAGGTGAAGGAGGGCCCATACGCGATCCCCCCTGGTCCAGGCCCCGAGTATGAGACCCAGGCTTCTTTCGGCACCATGCTGCTCAACGATGACCTGGGGGCGGTGTGCAAGGCGAACGATTTCTGCAACCGTGCGGGCATGGACACCATAACCTTGGGGGCGACCTTCGCCTGGGCCATGGACTGCTTCGAGCAAGGCATCCTCAAACCCGAGGACTACGACGGCATCAAGCTGGAATGGGGGGACATCGCCACGGTCATCGAGCTGCTGCCGAGCATAGTCGCCAAGAACGGGAAACTGGCGAAGCTGCTGGCCAAGGGCTCGCGGGCGGCAGCAGAAGAAGTCGGCAACGGGGCCGACGCCTACCTCACCGACTCCAAGGGTCTGGAGGCCCCAATGCACGATCCCCGCTGCAACTGGGGTGACGGGCTGGCCTATGCCGTCTCCATACGCGGCGCCTGCCACGTCTCCAACATGACCTTCCTGCTGGAGTGGGGGGCCATCGAGTATCCCGAGATCGGGCTGGACAAGAACTACCAGAACCAGTCCGCCGAGTTCAAGGCGGAGGCGGTGGCCCTCACTGCGGATATCGGGTGCATCCTCAATTCCGCCTGCTGGTGCGAGTTCCCCGGCTGTGCTTATACCGTCACGCAGTGGGCGGAGATCTTCAGCGCGGTTGCGGGGTACGACTGGGACGTGGAGAAGCTCATGGAGGCGGGGGCGCGTGTGTGGTTCATGCAGCGCTGCCTGGGCCATATCTGGGGCGCCACCGGCGCGGACGACCGCATCGGCCAGCGTATCATGACCCCGGTCGATGACGGTGGCATCGCCGGTTCCGTTCCCGACATGGACACCATGATGCGAGAGTTCTACGAGTACAGGGGCATGACCGCCGACGGGATGCCAACCCGCGCCACGCTTGAGAAATACGGCCTGGGAGATGTCGCCGACAAACTGAACCTGTAGGAATCATTTCCAACGCCCGTTCCATAACCCGCAAGTTGGGCCGGCTTTGCGTTCCGAGCCGCAGGCGAGGAATGTCAAGGCCGGCCTATTCCAACGAAGGTGGCCAGCGACGCGAAGCGCTGTGGGCCAGGATTTATCCTGGCCGCAATCGCCGTTACCTC
>CAYHAT010000034.1:5786-15237 GCA_964354675.1 uncultured Actinomycetota bacterium
GAGGAACGGAAGAACATGCGACGCGAAGCGCTGTGGGCCAGGATTTATCCTGGCCGCAATCGCCGTTACCTCCCGCCTGGTCTCGATCCGTAACCGGCCCTATCGCTTGAGACAAGCGCGTCTTCCATCGGCGAGGAACGGAAGAACATGCGACGCGAAGCGCTGTGGGCCAGGATTTATCCTGGCCCCCTATCCCATTACTTGCCTCCCAACGCCCCGGACCATAACCCTATCCCACTACGTACCACCCAGGTCGATAGATGGTGACGAGCAACCTTAAAAGTTATAGAATGTTAACGCTTGCTTAATACAGTGTGCCGCTACGGCGGCGTCGTGCTGATAGTTGTCGAAACAAGTCCAATCGCGATCCCATCGCGTATTGTCGCGCAGACAATTCAAGTCCCTGAGGGCTTTTCGGCCCCCGCGAGGAGGTGGTGGATGAAAACGGCTTTAATGCACTTCAATGGCAGCACGGTTATATAAAGGGAGGTGAGGTAGTTGCCAGGTTGGAAAGACGAGGTAGAGGTTATAGTCCACGAGGGCAAGATAAGCGTTCCCTATTCCTGGACGGTGGGGAGCACTTTGAGCCGGTTCTACTGCGAGCTGCGGTCCAACGGCAAGATCTGGGGCAACCGCTGCCCCGGCTGCGGGAAGGTCTTCGTGCCCCCCAAGATCAAGTGCATCGACTGCTACGAAGATCTCCACGATTGGGTGATGTTGCCGGGCACCGGCACGGTGGAGACCTACACCGTGGTGCGCTACGAGGAGCCCGTGCTCCATCCCCGCAAGGCCCCCTTCGTCTACGGCGTGATAAAGATGGACGGGGCCGATACCGGCCTGGTCCACTTCATAGGCGGCGTGGACCCCGGGCAAGTCAAGGTCGGCATGCGAGTGGAAGCGGTATTCGAGGGTGAGCGCGAGGGCAACATCCTCGATATCAAGCACTTCCGCCCCATAAAGTAGGGAAGCGGGGTGAGATAGATGGAAAAAGTAGCGATAATCGGCGTGGGCATGACCAAGTTCGACCGCAATAGCCCCCTCACCTTCGCGGAGATGGTCTTCGAGGCCACCAGCAAGGCCATTGCGGACGCGGGGATATCCAAGGACGATGTGGATAACGTCGTCTCCGTGTCCAGCGACTTCTGGGACGGGCGCACCATCTCGAGCATGGCTATCTGCGACGCCTCGAACGCCTTCGGCAAGGATATCACCACCGTCGAGGGCGACGGGACCTTCGGGGCCCTCTACGGCATGATGCGCATCCTCTCCGGCAGCTTCGGTGTGACCATCGTGTGCGCCCACCACAAGGGCACCGAGAGCAGCATGAACGGCATCACCAACTGCTCTTTCGACCCCCTGGTGGAGAGGAAGTTGGGCATCGACGCCGTCTCATCTGCCGCTATGCAAGCGCGCAGGTACATGAACAAGTACGGCCTGCTGGAGGAGCAGTTCGCCCTGGTCTCGGTGAAGAACCACGGCAACGCCATGCGCAACCCGCTTTCCCTCCTCCCCATGGAGATAACGGTGGATGACGTGATGAACTCGCGCAAAGTGGCAGACCCTCTGAAGGTCCTGGACTGTTCTCCGGTGACCGACGGAGCCTGCACCATCATCCTGGCGGCTGAGCGGCAGGCCAAGAAGCTCACCACCAACAAGAAGCGAGTGTGGATGAAGGGCGTGGGCCACTGCAGCGACGCCTTCCGCCTCGGGGACCGCGACCTGGCGGACACCCGCGCCCTCAAGGACGCCGCCAAGCGCGCCTATGCTATGGCCGGTATAGACGACCCCCGCTCGGACATCTGCTTCGCCGAGGTCTACGACGCCTTCTCCTACATGGAGCCCCTGTGGCTGGAAGGACTGGGCATCTGCGACGATGGTATGGGTTGCGAATACCTGGAACGCGGCTGGTTCGACGCCGGCGGCAAGCTGCCGGTGAACGTCTCGGGAGGCCGCCTCTCGGCCAATCCCGTGCAGGCTGCCGGTCTTTACGCCATGGCCGAATGCGTGTTGCAGCTGCGGGGAGAGGCGGGAAAGCGCCAGTTGAAAGGCGTCGACACCGCCCTGGTCCATGGCATCAACGGCATGTGCGGGCAGTCCCACTGTGTCTGGGTCCTGGGGAAATAAGGAGGTGACGTGAAATGGGTAAACGAGTAGGTATCATCGGAGTAGGCCAGACCCACCACGCCGCCAAGCGCCTGGACGCCTCGGGCGTGGAGCTCATCGCCGAGGCCGTCACCAGGGCCCTGGACGATGCGCAGCTGACCATGGCCGATATCGACGCCATCGTCGTCGGCAACATGGACCATTTCGAGAACATCAACTACGTGGATATGTGGGCTGTCGACGGATTGGGCGCCTGCATGAAGCCGGTGTTCAAGGTGACCACGGGCGGCACCACCGGGACCACCGTGGGCGCCTGCGGCTACTATCACGTGGCCAGCGGCCTCTTCGACGTGGTCCTGGCCGTGGGATGGGAGAAGAACTCGGAATCGGACACACAGGCGGCCATCACTACCTGCGCCAACCCCACCCTGGAGCGGGATCCCTTCGCCGGGGCCATCGGGCCCCTGGCCACCGAGTACTCCATGTACATGAAGGCCTACGGTGCCACCGAGGAGGACTCCGCCAGGGTGGCAGCACGCGACCGTAATAACGCCCTCAACAACCCCTACGCCCACTCACGGCAGGCGGTTACGGTGGAGGACGTCCTCAACTCCCCCATGCTCTCCTACCCGGTGAAGTTCCTCGACATGTGCCCGCGTTCCGACGGGTCGTGCGCGGTGATCTTCGCCTGCGAGGAGAAGGCCAAGAAGCTCTGTCCCAAGCCGGCATGGGTGCACACCTCGGTGGTGCGCCACGACTACACCCACTTCGGGGACCTGGAGTGGAAGTCCATGCCCACGCTGGAGCGGGCCTCCGCGCAGGCCTACAAGCTGGCGGGGATCACCAACCCCTTGAAGGAGTTCGACGTGGCGGAGCTCTACATCCCCTGCTCGACCTGCGGTGTGAAGTGGATGGACTCCCTGTGGTTCTGCGAGCATGGCGACGCGCCGAAGCTCATCCGCAAGGGTATCTTCAACATGGACGGTCAGCTGCCCATCAACCCCTCCGGCGGGGTCATCGCAACCAATCCCATCGGCGCCACCGCTCTCATCCGGGTGGGCGAGGCGGCCTGGCAGATCATGGGAAGAGCCGGCGACCGCCAGGTGAAAGGCGCGAAGAAGGCCCTGTGCACCGGGTTCGGCGGCTGCAGTTGGACGGACCTGATGATCCTGGGCGCGGACCTGCCCTGAGGCGTGGAGGAGGTGACATTCATGGGACTATACGAGGATAAACGCAAGAGGACGCACACCCCGGAGGGTTACGAGCTCCTCACCCAGGAGTCAGGCCACCTGGAGTACGACTTCCACTGGCATCTGGGCTACTACTGGAGCAAGTTCCTGGCCGAGCTGCGGGACAACCAACGCTTCATGGCCGTCAAGTGCCCGGAATGCGGGACGGTGTACATGCCGCCGCGCGCGAACTGCGGCAAGTGCTACGTGGAGATGAACGACTGGGTCGAGGTGGGTCCGGAGGGTTCGCTGGAGGGCTTCACCATCGTCCGCTTCCCCTACATCGATCCCAATAACGGGGAGATGAAGCAGGTGCCCTTCACCTCTATCTGGGTGACCCTGGACGGGGCGAGCACCCGCATGATGCATTTCTGCAACGAGTACGACGAGAAGGACCTCGATGTGGGGATGCGCATGCGCGCCGTGTGGAGCGAGGAGCGCACGGGAAGTATCCACGACGTGAAGTACTTCGAGGTGATCAGGGACAAGCCGGCGAAGAAGGCAGCCAAGAAGCCGGCGAAGAAGGCAGCGAAGAAACCTGCGAAGAAGCCGGCGAAGAAGGCAGCGAAGAGGGCAGCCAAGAAGCCAGCGAAGAGGGCAGCGAAGAAGTAGGCTCAGGCAGTCTGAAGTCTGAAAGGGGGCTGAGGGAACTCGGCCCCCTTTAATACATGAGCTGAGATCACGCCCATTACTTCGCGAAGCAAACGGGGCGGAGCATACCGCCCCCTTTTCCCTCGCGGTAATGTATATGCCCACGGTCACTGTACATTCTCCAGAAAGCGAGGCCGTCTCCTTTCTCGATGCGAGAAGACTCCGTTGGGGAAGTCGAAAGTTACTACCAGCCTGTTGCTTCCGCCTTCCGTCCCGCCCCCGCTTTATGCCAAGATAGAGCTGGCTGTGGCTCTATCCGGGCAGAGAAGGAGGCCCGGCAGGAGTCAGAGGGCAAGTCATGATCGCAGGTAGACCAGTTCAGGAGGACCGTATGGATTTAAAGAACGTATTCGTAGCGGGAGCGGGATACATGGGGAACGGCATCGCCCAGGTCTCCGCCCTGGCGGGTTACAGCGTCAAGATGTGTGACGTGAGCGAAGAGCGCCTGCAGGCGGGCGTAGAGGAGATCAAGAGATCCCTGGGAAAATTCCTTGCCAAGGAGAAGATAAGCCAGGACCAGTTCGACGGAGCCCTGCGTAACCTGGCCACTACCACCGAGCTGGAAGAGGCTGGAGACGCGGACATGGTGGTCGAGGCGGTGCCGGAGAAGCTGGAACTCAAGAAGGAGATGTTCGCCAGGCTGGACAAGATATGCCCGCCTCATACCATCATCGGGACCAACACCTCGGCCATCCCCATATCCTCCATAGCCGCGGCCACCGCCCGGCCGGACAGGGTGGTGGGGATCCACTTCTTCGGTCCCGTGCCGCTGATGCTCCTGGTCGAGATCATCAAGGGCCTGCTCACCTCGGACGAGACCATGGCCGCCGCGGACGCCTGGGCGCGCAGCCTGGGCAAGGAGACGGTGCTGGTGCTCAAGGACCACGCCGGTTTCGTCGCCAACCGCGCGAGCATGCCGTCCACCATCGAGGCCGTGCACATGATTGACGAGGGTATAGCGACCCCCGAGGAGATCGACCGCGCCACAGGCGGTTATGATTTCGGGGTGGGGCCGCTGCAGATCTTGGACAACGCGGGCCTGGACGTGGGGTTGAACGCGGCCATGGCCATCTACACCGATACCCGGGATCCCAAGTTCTTCCCCCCTCCCCTCATGCGCCGCATGGTGGCGGCCGGCCTGCTGGGACGCAAGGCGGGGAAGGGGTTCTACGATTATTCCAGCGGCAAGCGGGAGAGTTACCTGGGTCTCGAGAAGCACACCGGAGAAAGCGAGGGAGAGCACGGGGCGCGCCTCGCCAGGCTGCTGCAGCGTTTCATCATGCCCAACATCCTCGAGGCGGTGCGCGTGCTCGAGGCCGGGGTCGCGGTTACCGAGGACATCGACAAGGCCTACCGCCTGGGATTCAACCTGCCCCAGGGCTTCCTGGAGATAGCGGATAACCTGGGCCTGGACACGGTCGTGGAGGCCGCCATGGGATTCTACGAGGAGACCGGGGACGGTAAGTTCTTCCCTCCGCCCCTGCTGCGCCGCATGGTGGCGGCGGGGATGCTGGGGCGCAAGAGCGGCCGTGGCTTCTACGATTATGCCGGGACATGATATCGACTTGGTCCGAAACAAGTTATGAGTATAATTATGGTTCTTCTGCGAGAAGTGTGGGCAAATGGAGATGATAACCGGGGCAGCTACCATTACCACGCTCCTGCCCACACTTCTCGCTGAAGAACTATAATTATTAAGTCGGCCACGGTTAAACGGCGGGGACCGGAAGGATATCACTAGCATGTCTCCACCTGCGGCCCCTCGGCGATCCGCGGCAATGGCAGCACAGGCGGGGCAATAGATAGGATTTTGGCCACACGGTTCATGGAAATGGCATACCTGAAGCATGGGTGACTAGACTACGGGAGGGGAAAAATGGAAAAGGTCTGGCTGAAGCACTACGACTACTTCGTTCCGGAGAGCATCCGCTATCCGAGGATACCCCTGTATCAACTGCTGGAGATGACCTGCGTGAAGTACGACGAGAACGTGGCCACCATCTTCTTCGACCAGAAGTTGACCTACGGCGAGCTGCGCGACCACGTGCGCAGGATGGCCACGGCCCTCAAGGGGATGGGGGTGAAGAAGGGCGACCGGGTAGCCCTCATGCTTCCCAACTGCCCCCAGTTCATCGTCTCCTATTACGCTGTGCTGGAGGCGGGCGCGACGGTGGTCAACGTAAGCCCCCTGCATGTTGAGCGGGAGCTCGAGTACGAGTTCAACGACTCGGGCTCCGAGACCCTCATCTACCTCGACCTCTTCGATGCGCGCATCCAGGCGGTGAAGGGCCTCACCCCACTGAAGCGGCTTATCGTGACCGGCATCACCGATTACATGGAGACCCCGGTCGACCCCTCGGTGGCAAAAGGGCCGGACACCTCCTGGTTCCGGGAGGTTATCGCGGACTCTACCCCCGAAGTTCCGGACGTGGACATCGACCCCGAAGTGGACCTGGCGGCGCTGCAGTACACGGGCGGTACAACCGGCCTGCCCAAGGGGGTAATGCTCACCCACCGTAACCTCCTGGCCAACGCCATGCAGTGCGCCCTGTGGGCCAAGGAGTTCTCCGAGCGAGGCGTGGATGTCTACCTCGACGTCATCCCCTTCTTCCATTCCTACGGGCAGACGGTAGGCATGAACAACGCCATCCTGAACGCGGCCACCATGGTCCTCATCCCCCAGTTCGAGATAAACATGCTGCTGCAGGCCATCCAGAAGTACCAGCCCAACTTCTTCCCCGGGGTGCCCACCCTCTACGTGGCCATCCTAAGCCACCCCGAAGCCCTGGACTACGGGGTGGACAAGTTGAGGCTGTGCAACTCCGGCTCCGCCCCCATCCCGGTGGAGGTCATCAAGCAGTTCAGCCGCATCTCGGGCGGCATCTTCTGCGAGGGCTACGGCCTCTCCGAGGCCTCGCCGGTGACCCACTCCAATCCCATCATGGGCATGAAGAAGGTGGGCTCTATCGGCGTCCCCTTCCCGGACACCGAGGCCAAGATCGTGGACGCGGAAACGGGCGAGAAGGAGATGGGAGTGAACGAACCTGGCGAGCTCATCATCCGCGGGCCCCAGGTGATGAGCGGTTACTGGGAGAAGCCGGAGGAGTCGGCCGAGACCCTGCGGGACGGCTGGCTCTTCACCGGCGACATCGGC
Source organism: uncultured Actinomycetota bacterium (assembly GCA_964354675.1). Taxonomy (GTDB): domain Bacteria; phylum Actinomycetota; class Geothermincolia; order Geothermincolales; family RBG-13-55-18; genus SURF-21. The sequence continues at coordinate 12,924 of CAYHAT010000034.1, forward strand.
ACCGTGGACGAGGACGGCTACTTCTACATCGTGGACCGAAAGAAGGACATGATCATCGCCGGTGGGTTCAACATCTATCCGCGCGAGGTCGATGAGGTCCTCTACGAGCATCCCAAGGTGCAGGAGGCGGTGACGGTGGGCATACCGGACGAGTACCGCGGCGAGACGGTGAAGGTGTACATCGTGCTCAAGCCGGGTGAGGAGGCCACCGAGGAGGAGATCATCGCCTATTGCCGCGAGCGCCTGGCCGCCTACAAGGCGCCACGCATGGTGGAGTTCCGCGCCGAGCTGCCCAAGACCATGGTGGGCAAGATTCTGCGCAGGGCGTTGCGCGAGGAGGAGATCGCCAGGCAGAAGGAGCAGGGCGGGAGCTGATCGCATAAGCTGAAAGTCTCGGAAGCCTGTATCGCGGAAGCGATGCAGGCTGTCGGGTGTTGGTCGATAGACCGGAGAACCAAAGATCGAAGACACGACCCCCGGAGGTGGTGGTAATGGAAAATTCGCAATGGATAGTGCTGGGCATCGGGGCCGCGGCTTTGCTCGTGGGATTGATACTGGTCTTTCTCGGCTACCGGGGCCGCAAGAAGCTGGGCGTTATGGCGGCGACGGCGACGGTCAGCGCATCCGAGGCCGCCAGGAGGGCCAAGGAGGCGCCGGGCTCGCGGGTGGAGATAGTGGGGGCGGTGCAGGCGGAAGACCCCCTGCTCTCCCCTACCGGCCAGATCCCATGCGTCTACTATGGCTATAAACTGGAACACCGTATGGAGCGCAGGGAGCGCAACGAACAGACGGGCAACTGGGAGAAGCATGAGTACTGGGAGACAGTGGAAGACCGCAAGGAACAGGTGCCTTTCATGGTACGCGACTCCAGCGGCGAAGTACTGGTATTTCCAGACGGAGCGGACTTCGTGGCCGAGACGAGGACCAACGAGGGATATGGGCACGGCCGCGATTCCCGCAAATCCGACAGCATTGCCGGGGAGATCCTGGAGAGCGTGCTGGATGCGGTGGACGACGACGAGAGCGTGCTGGGCTACAAGATCACCGAGTCGATGATCCGCGTCGGCCAGCCCGTCTTCGTGATCGGCACCACCCAGCGTTCGGGGGAGGTGGCATCGGTCGGCAAGGGCGACGGCCCCTTCATCATCAGCTATAAGATGGAGGAGGAGCTGAGCAAGAAATATAGGCGCTCGTCCGCGCTGCAATATGCCTTCGGCGCCATCCTGGCCATCGCCGGCATCGTGGGGATGATCTACGCCGTGGCGTTAATGAGCTAATAGGGGTCGTGTCTTCGATCTTCGGTTGTATACATCTTCCCTACGTTCTTGCTCCCTTTTTCGGTGTAACCGAAGATCGAAGACATGACCCCACCCTAGCCCCACCCTAGTCGCGCCTATACATCCAACTCCTGGGCGGTGTCCCTCAGCTCCCGCCTCAACACCTTGCCGGTGGCGGTGGCCGGCAGCGCCTCCACGATCTTGAGGATGCGGATCTTCTTGTACGCGGCCAGCCTCTCGTTGGCGTACTCCAGCAGCTCCTCCACGGTGATGTCGCCTCCGGGGACCAGCTCCACGAAGGCGATGGGGATATCGCCTTTACGCTCGTCGTACTTGCCCACCACTGCCGACTGCGCCACCTGCGGGTGCTCGTTGATGACCTCCTCCAGGTCGCGCGGGTAGACATTGTATCCCTTGTAGATGAGCATGTCCTTCTTGCGGTCCACGATATAGAGGTACCCGTCCTCGTCGAACTTGCCGATGTCCCCGGTGTAGAGCCAGCCGTCCTTGAGCACCTGGGCCGTCTCCTCCGGCCTCTTCCAGTATCCCTTCATCACCTGGGGACCCTTGATCAGGATCTCGCCGATCTCCCCCACCGGCATCTCTTTATCTCCAGCCTCCGCATCCACGATCTTTATCTCGGTGTCCGCCACCGGCAGCCCGACGGAGCCGAGGCGGAACCCATCTCGGCTGGGCGGGTTGAAACTGCAGCCCAGGGTGCATTCGGAGAGCCCGTATGCCTCGCAGACCACGCCCGGTATCTTCTCCAGCATAGCCTCCAGCAGGTACTGTGGGATTGGCGCGGCCCCCGAGACCACCACGTTTATATCCGACATGTCCGTGTCCGCGTAGGATGGGTCCTCGACCAGTGGCACGAAGAGCTGGGGGGCGCCCCCGAAGATAGTGGCGCGGAACTTGCCGAAGGCCTGCAGGTACTCGGTCGGGTCGAAGCGGGGGAAGACCACCATGCTAACCCCGGCGATCACCTGGATGTTGAGATAGCCCATGACCCCCATGGCGTGGAACCAGGGTACGAC